>CAIYGJ010000218.1 GCA_903925705.1 uncultured Actinomycetes bacterium
CGGTAACCTCACGCGGCTCGCGTCGCTTAGAAGAGGCGCGTGACGAGTTAATTTCACGGGTAGAAAAGTCCATTTCCAAGGACCTAACCGCGGTTGTATCCCGTTACTTTGATTTGGTAGCCCCCGAAGATTTAGTTGGCACTGAAGTTCGCGACCTGGAAGGTTTAATTAAATCCCACGTTGCCTTGGGACAAAGTCGAACATTAGGAACATCCAAAGTCCAGGCCTTTTCTCCAAGTCTCGATTCACACGGCTGGCAGTCGCCCTACAGTGTCGTGCAGGTTGTAACTGATGACATGCCATTCTTGGTTGACTCCGTATCAGCTGAAATTTCACAACAAGGACGATCAATCCGAGTAGTGATTCACCCACGTTTTTGGGTTAAGCGTGACCAACAGGGTGAGCTACTCGAAATTTTAGATCTCGATGTTTCGCCAGGTGAGTCCATACCCGAAGGTGCAATTCAGGAATCATGGATCAGCGTAGATATTGATCGCGAATCGGACGCTGCTGACTTAGCAGCAATAGAAGCAGGAATGCAACGTGTTCTGGCAGATGTTCGAGCAACAGTTGAAGACTGGCCAGCCATGCGGGCTAAGCTCCATGAAGTTATCGCTGAAATTGAAACGGTAACTGGGGCTAGCGATCGAGAGCGCCGCGAAGCAATCGAATTCTTGAAGTGGTTAACTGAAAATCACTTCACTTTCGTGGGTTATTCCAACTATGACTTGTCCAAAAATGTTTTATCTAGAGTGGGCGCCTCTGGTCTTGGGACGTTGCGCGATTCAAATGTTGGAAGCTTGTTAAGTACGACCGAGCAGGATCACTCCTCAATGTCTTCATTAATGGTTGTGACAAAAGCTCGAATGAGATCTACGGTTCACCGCCCAGTCTTTTTGGATTATGTAGGAATCCGTCGGGTAGATGCATCGGGTAATCAAATTGGAGAACACCGATTCTTAGGTCTATTTTCGTCGGCTGCCTACAGTCAGTCAGTTACTAATATCCCAGTGCTTTCGAGCAAGGTCGCCGATGTAACCGAATCAATGGGACTTGGCCGCGACTCTCATAGCGGTAAAGACTTGATGCAATTCTTAGAAACTTATCCGCGTGATGAGATGTTCCAAATCGCACCAGATGATTTAGTCGACGTCGCCCGTCGAGTTCTGCAATTGCAAGAGCGTCGTCAGGTTCGAGTGTTTACTCGCACCGAAATCTTTGGTCGCTATGTGTCCGCATTGGTGTACTTACCGAGAGATCGCTATACGACTGAAGTTCGACTTCGCATGGAAGCGATATTGTTACAGGCCTATGGCGCAAGTTCTATCGATCACACCGCTAGAGTTTCTGAATCCGTTTTAGCCAGACTTCATTTCGTAATTCTAAAACCGCAGGGTAAAGCTATTCCCGAAATAGATTTAGAGCAACTAGAAACAGACCTTGCTGATGCAACTCGATCTTGGGAAGACGACTTCGCTGACTCATTGATCGAGCTGGTAGGCGAAGGAGATTCCGCGAGATTACAACGAACTTGGGGTAAATCATTTCCTGAGTCATTTAAGGAAGACATTCCGGCTGGTGACGCGGTTTCGCATTTAAGAATTCTCGAGTCACTTGAATCTCAAGAACAAGGTGCCATCAAAGTTTCGATGTACACACCTAATTCTGCTGAAGATGGAACTAGGCGCTTCACAATTTATCGAATTGGTAGTCCGATCACCCTTTCAACAGTGTTGCCAATACTTCATGATCTCGGAGTTGAAGTAATTGATGAACGTGCCTATGACTTGCGCCGTAAAGGAATGGCAGTTGCTTGGGTATACGACTTTGGTTTGAATTTTGATGATTCTAAGGTTCCAGAGCAAGAATCTTTATCGGAAAGATTCTGCAATACCTTTATGGCAATTTGGAACGGCGATGTAGATAGCGATCCATTCAATGGCCTTGTGATCAAAGCAGGACTTTCGGCTCGAAATGTAGGAATCATTCGAGCCTACGCAGCGTATTTACGCCAAGCCGGATCCCCATTTAGCCAGGGATACTTACAACAAGTCTTGTTGGCAAATGTAACCATAGTGCAATACCTGGTTCAACTATTTGCAATTAGATTCAGCCCTGAACTCGATCAAGATCGCGCCGGTTTACAAGCGCAATTAGTTAGCAAGATTGATGAAGCACTAGATGCTGTCGAGAGTCTGGATCATGACCGGATTATGCGATCGAGTATCGCGTTGGTCTCCGCAACTTTGCGAACCAATGTTTACCAGCATGATGCGAACGGAAATTACCCGCAGGTTATGGCATTCAAACTCGATCCAAGTAAGGTGCCGGATCTACCGCTTCCGCTTCCAAAATTTGAAATTTGGGTTTTCTCACCTCGGGTTGAAGGTGTGCATCTAAGGTTTGCCTCGGTTGCTCGAGGTGGGTTGCGTTGGTCTGATCGCCAAGAAGATTTCCGAACTGAAATCCTTGGTTTGGTAAAGGCACAAATGGTTAAGAACACCGTGATTGTCCCTAGTGGAGCCAAGGGTGGTTTTGTCCTAAAGCGAGGACCTGAGCCAAGTGATCGCGATGCTTGGCTGGCTGAAGGCATCGCTTGCTACCAAATGTTTATTGGTGCACTTCTGGATGTGACGGACAATCTAGTCAATGGTGAAGTTGTGCCACCGCAACGAGTTGTTCGTCATGACGTGGATGATCCATATTTAGTAGTTGCGGCCGATAAGGGAACTGCGACGTTCTCTGACATTGCCAACAAAATCTCAATCGACCGCGGATTCTGGATGGGTGATGCATTCGCATCAGGTGGGTCTGTTGGTTATGACCACAAGGCCATGGGCATCACGGCTAAGGGAGCTTGGGAATCAGTAAAGCGTCACTTCCTTGAACTTGGCGTTAATACGCAAACTCAAGACTTCACAGCAGTTGGTATTGGCGATATGAGTGGCGACGTATTTGGAAATGGCATGCTGCTTTCTGAACACATCCGTTTGGTCGCCGCCTTTGATCATCGTCATGTTTTTATTGATCCAAATCCAGAGGCATCAAAGTCATTTGTTGAGCGCCAGCGATTATTCAATCTGCCGAGATCTTCTTGGGAAGATTACAACGTCAAATTAATTAGCAAGGGTGGCGGCATTTACCCTCGAAGCGTAAAGTCAATCGATTTAACGCCAGAAGCAAAGTTGGCACTTGGAATTGACCCAGACGTTTCAAGCCTTACACCTAACGAATTACTTACCAAGATTCTCTTAGCCCCAGTAGATCTACTTTGGAATGGCGGTATTGGAACTTACGTTAAATCCGCGACTGAAACTCATGCCCAAGTAGGCGATAAAGCTAATGATGCGATTCGGGTAAATGGTGGCGATATAAGAGCTCGAGTGATAGGCGAGGGCGGCAACTTAGGAGCGACACAACTTGGTCGAATTGAAGCCGCTCGTGCCGGCGTAAAGCTAAACACGGATGCGATTGATAACTCGGCCGGTGTTGATACATCGGACCATGAAGTGAACATCAAGATTTTGCTAGACCAGGCTGTGACTGCAGGAAAGCTCGGCGTCGATGATCGTAATAAGCAGCTTGCAGTTATGACAGATGAAGTTGGCGAGTTAGTCCTGCGGGATAACTATGAACAAAATTTAATTCTGGTGCAGGCGCGGTATCAGGATGCAGAAATGCTCCGAGTTCATAAGCGATTGATTAATAACCTTGAAGCCGAAGGTTTATTGAATCGTGCAATTGAATACCTGCCAACAGATTCGCAACTTGATTCCTTGCACGCCCAAGGTATGGGATTAACTTCACCAGAACTTTCCGTCCTTATGGCATATGTGAAAATCGACCTCAGCAAAGATCTTGCGGCTGACGAGATTGTGAACGAGAAATGGTGCCGAGAAGTTCTGCAGAACTATTTCCCAAGTGACCTGAGAATCAAGTACGCAGAATTAATGGATACCCACCCGTTGCGCAAAGAGATTATCTCAACTGTGCTGACCAATGAGGTAGTCAATCGTGGTGGTATCACCTTCACTTGGCGTGCAGCCGAAGAAAGTGGCGCCGGAACCTCCGAAATCTTGCGCGCTTTTGTCGTTTCGCGCGAAGTATTTGGGCTAACTAAACTTTGGGACAACATTGAGTCCCTCGATGGGGTTATTTCAACTGATTGCCAAACTCAGCTGATTTTGGAATCTCGACGCCTACTAGATCGAGCAACTCGTTGGTTCTTGCAGTCGCGCGGTGGTCGACTAAATGTTGAGGATGAAATTGAAAAGTTTGCATCTACAGTTGGAAAACTTACCGAACTAGTTCCTGGCATGTTACGAGGTGCGGAGCAGGATCGAGCAGCGGCGATTGCAAAGAATTTCCAGTCCCAAGGAGTTCCAGCTGATTTAGCCCTTCGAACTGGATGCTTCTTGGACGAGTTCTCACTTCTCGATGTAATTGAAATTGCGAATCGGGAAAAGACTGATCCTTTGATCGTTGCTGAACTCTACTTCGCGCTGAGTGAAAGATATGACATTGATCGAATGCTGTTCCATATAACTGCACTGGCTCGAGATGATCGATGGACGGCATATGCCAGATCTGCACTTCGTAGTGATCTATACGTTGCTTTGGCCGCGTTGACTTCCAGAATTGTCCAAGCAACTAAAGATTCGGAATCTATTGATTCACGAATTAGTCAATGGGAAGGCAAGTTCGCTGAAGGTGTTGCTCGCACTAGGGCAACGCTTAATGAGATTGCTCACAGTGAGCAAAATGATTTAGCAACACTTTCAGTAGCATTGCGAGCAATTCGCACGCTAGCTGGACAAGGTGCGAGTTAGATCACTTACTCTCAGTTCGTGCGTTTGCAAGGCTCAAAGTAGGGTTTAGGCATGGAAACCGTACTTCTGTCTGCCGCTTTGACCGCTCAGGTGACAGAGTGGCTAACGTCCTACGGACCAATACTTTTTTACTTAATTGTTTGGGGACTAGTTTTTGCAGGAACCGGATTCTTTATCGGTGCCTTTATCCCATTCATAACTGGCGACTCATTGATTTTTGCAGCAGGCCTGTTGGCCGCAACAAGCGATTCAGTAAACATCTGGGTATTAACAATCGGGATTGGGTTAGCTGCATTCATCGGGGATCAAACTGGCTTTGTACTTGGTCGGCATTTTGGCCGACCTTATCTAGATAAACGAGAAGGCCCCCGACTTAAGTCTGCAATTGCAAAGTCTGAAAAGTTTTATGCCGAGCTTGGTTGGTGGGCAGTTGTGGTTGCACGCTTTATGCCATGGGCTCGAGTCCTAGTACCTGCTATTGCAGGCATCGCCCGCATGAATTACTACAAGTTTTTGAGCGCAAACTTTGTTGGCGCTATTGCTTGGGGCGTTGGACTAACTCTTGCTGGCTACTACGCAGCGACGATTCCAGCAGTCAAGACTGGCTCATACGCAATTGCAACTTTCTTTATCGTTGGCTCAATCGTTGCTGGTATCCGTAGCTGGCTGAAAAACAGAAAAGCTGCATAGCTAATTTTTGTCGGTGACACAGTTAACTCGTGATTTCTGTGGATAAATCTTCGTAATTTTTAAATTTGGTATAGAAAAATCATTTCCTTATCTTCGTTATCCACAGATTTTAATTTCACATTTTCCAAATCCAAAAATCAATTTACTCTTCAATAACTCGGCTTGGCCCGAGTAAAAGCAACGACTTGATTCATACCAAGTCAAAGCAACGGGGGAGCTCATGTCAGGTGCAGTTGGTGACGTTATTCAAGAAGTTCGGACGCGGGTTCGGACTGGGGGGATCAGCCCGCACGAGGAAACTATCGAGTTACGGCACATAGTTGAGGACATTTTGGCGCAAGAAAAAAATGCATCAAATACTGCATCTGATAATGAGTCCCCTGTACTTTTTGTAAATCAGCTAGCGAACCAAGTATCTGGATTTGGTTTGCTGCAGCCACTGCTAGACGATCCAAGTATCGAAGAAATTTGGATAAATGAGCCCGGACGAATTTTTGTTGCTCGAAACGGTAAAAGTGAACTGACTAGCGTCATACTTGGCGATGCCGAAGTTCGAGGCCTAGTAGAAAGAATGCTGGCATCATCTGGGCGTCGAGTTGATCTTTCAAACCCGTTCGTTGATGCAACATTGCCGGATGGCTCGAGATTGCACGTTGTAATTCCAGATATAACCAGAAAGCACTGGTCTGTAAACATTCGAAAATTCATCATGGGTTCCAAATCCCTTGATGGCCTAGTTTCGGTGGGTACTTTAAGTGACCAAGCAGCCGCGTTTTTGCAAGCCTGCGTCATCGCTGGACTAAATGTCGTAGTAGCTGGGGCTACACAAGCAGGAAAAACTACATTGATGAATGCGCTACTGAATAGTGCGCCGTCAAGTGAGCGGGTCATAACTTGTGAAGAAGTTTTCGAATTACAACTAACGAGCCCAGATTGGGTTGCGCTTCAAACTCGACAGGCAAGTCTGGAAGGAACCGGCGAAATTCCCTTGCGCCGGTTGATTAAGGAGGCATTACGAATGCGGCCCTCCCGATTAGTTGTCGGAGAAGTTCGTCAAGAAGAGGCATTAGACCTACTAGTGGCCATGAATGCCGGGATGCCGAGTATGTGCTCCTTGCACGCCAATGGAGCGCGCGAAGCTATTTCAAAACTGTGTTTACTACCTATGCTTGCTGGCAGCAATGTTTCAGCAGAGTTCGTACTGCCAACGGTTGCCTCAGTTGTAGATATCGTGGTGCACACTGCTTTGCGGCCGGATGGATTGCGCAGAGTTCAACAAATTTCGTCAGTAACAGGGCGCCTTGAAGGAAACAGCATCGAGATCGGAGATGTTTTTAATATACAAAATGGAAACCTAGAACCCCAGGGAATATTTCCAGGAAAACTGGATCGATTCGAAGCTCACAACATTGACCTAGCGAGTTTGATTGGTGCTTCACGATGGGTTTAATTCTCGGCGTACTTGTCGCACTAGGGGTAATCATGCTTTGGGGCGCTATTCGCGAACCAATGAAATTTCGAGGATTCAAATTTGATTTCAACCAAAGATTTTTCTTGCAACGCGAGAAAGTCCCAGCTGATGTTTGGCCAGACGTCGTTGATGACCTGGCTTCCGCGATTCGTGCCGGACTTTCGTTACCGCAAGCCGTTTTTGAGCTTTGTGATTCTGGCCCAGAGATCCTTCGTCCAACATTCAAAATATGTCGCGATCTATATCAAACAACAGGAGACTTCAATGCTGGCCTGAATTTGATTACTCAAAATTTGCAGGATGCCCAGGCTGACAAATTCGTCGCATCTCTTCAGATTGCCCACGAAGTTGGTGGTGCAGACCTAGGTGTTTTGTTACGAACTTTGTCTGAGGTTATGCGGGAAGAACTTGTAGTCCGTGGCGAGATTGTTGCGCGACAAAGTTGGACCATTAACGGGGCAAAACTCGCAGTAGCAGCGCCGTGGGTTACTGCCCTGGTGCTGTCTACTCGGGAAACCGCTGCAAATGTTTATCTCTCAACAAGTGGAATCCGCATGCTCGCACTTTGTGCCGTAGTTTCCGTGCTTGCTTACGTGGCAATGATGAGAATTGCCAAACTTCCCACAGAGAAACGACTTCTGGCATGACGGGATTGTTTATAGGAGCCTTATTTGCACTTGGCATAGTTTTGTTGGTTCGCGTTTTTTGTCAGCCCAAATTAAGTATGGGTGAACAGATAGCGCCTTTTGTTGGCAGACCTTCCCTACAGTCTTTGAACTTAACGCAACAAATAGTGGTGACAATAAACAATTTGCTTACAGCTCGACACTGGTCTCCTTGGGGTGCAAATGCTGTGGTTGCAAAATGGCTCCGGCAGTCCGAGTGCGGTTCTACGTTAAGTAGTTTTCGCCGCAGACAGGTAATCTTTGCTGGAAATTTTATGATTGCATCAATTGCCTGGACACTACTTCGATTGGGTGCCGGTAAAAATCTGTCTCCAGTTGTTGCGCTTGGATTGGTCGCCAGCTCATTCATAGTTGGAGGTTGGTATGCAAAGTGGAGTTTGGCAAGTCAGGCAACTAGGCGCCGTCTAATAATTGAACAACAACTCCCAGCAGTATTAGATCTTTTAGCATTTGCAGTATCCGCAGGCGAGCCCGTGCAACTGGCGCTTCGAAGAATTTCAAAATCATGTACCGGTCCACTCGTGACTGAATTGGGCAAAGTCGTAGATTCTGTAAACGCGGGTGATGGACTAGTGCTGGCTCTAAATCAAATGAGTAACCAGCTCGAATCCGTGCCTCTAACTAGAGCGACACATTCCCTCGAGTTAGCACTTGAACGTGGCACGCCTTTAGCGCAAGTACTGCGAGCTCAAGGCGCTGACGCTCGTGCGCAACAGGTTCGGATGTTGCTCGTGCTTGCAGGCCACAAAGAAACATCGATGATGCTTCCAGTTGTTTTTCTTATCCTCCCAATGATTGTCGCGGTAGCACTTTACCCAGGAATGATCGCACTCCAAGTTCTATAACGGCTTGAGCAAATGCTCACAAACAGAAAAGGAAATAGGAATGAAAACATCTAGTGAAATTGGCGCAAAGATGTCCGCTGAACTTCAAGTTTTGGCGACCAGTGCTTTAAAAGAGTTTCGTGATGAACGAGGGGACGTACCAGGTTGGGTTCTTGTTACTGTAATGACCGCCGGGTTAGTGGTTGCAGTTTGGTCAGTAGCTGATGGGCAACTTAAGTCAGTTTTAACAGGTGCACTTCGAAGTGTCTCGCAACCATAATGAATTCATATCCGACGAAGGTTCTGGAATTGTCGGATTTGTTTTAGTTGCTCCATTAGTAGTGGCGATTTTTATCGGAGTTGGACAAATTGCAATGCTTGTTGCCGATAAAAGTGTCTTAACGTCTGCGGCTGTCATCGGCGCTCGAACTGCAAGCGCTGCAGACGCAACAAATGCAGATGGAAGAAGTGCGGTACTAAAAGTTTTAGCAAGCCGGAGTTCGGGGTTTAAACCAGAATCAATAAACGTGACTCAGACCCGAAATCAAGATTTCACCTATGTTTCGGTTTCAGTAACTCGAAAAGTAGAACTTCCTTTCTTGGGTCGCAAAATTCTAATTACTGGAAGAGCCCGCGCGATCGATGAAGCGTCATTATGACGCGGCATACAGCTGATGCAGGAAATGTAATTGTGGAATTCATTGGAATCACGGTTGCATTGTTGGTCCCATTGTCCATAATTGCGAATTCATGCATTCTGGTTGCAAATGCCTATCTGTCAACGGAAACCGCAGCTCGCATGTCTGTCCGTGCATTTGTTGTATCTAGTTCTGATGCCTCTGGTACTCGGGCAGCACATGCAGCAGTGGGGTTGACTGCCCAGGATTTTGATTCAGTTAAGGCGGAAATGATTACCAAAATTTCTTGCACTAAGAATCCCTGTCTTTCACCGGGAGGTTTCGTGACTGTGAAAGTAAGTAAAGATGTGAAGTTAACTTTGCCTCGTACATTTGGAGCTCGTTCAGTGATTGTGACTGCCCACCACACTGCAGTCGTGGACGAATTGCGAGCGCCATGAGAATTATTAAGTCAATCAGGCGAGATGAAGGATCCATAATTTTATTTGGTATTGGCCTATCAGTCGCTGGCTTGATGATTGCAACAGTGTCAATAAATGTTGCCTCTCTCTGGGTCACCAGAAACGTTTTAGATGGCATTGCTGATGGCGCGGCGCTTTCGGCAGCCCAGGCGGTAGATGCTGATGCAATTTATCGGAATGGATTAGGTGCAAACCTCCGACTAAATGAGAGTCTGGCAAGAACCAGAGTGAATGAGTACGTATCTAATGCAAAAGTTCGATCACAAGTCCAGCAGTTTTCGGTGAAGTCAGTTACCGTTTCTGGAACCGCGGTAACCGTAACTGTTCAGGCTAGACCTAGAACTGCCTTTGGTTACCTAATGCCAATTTCCACCCCAGTAGTTATCAGTGCGGCTAAGGCAATTAATAAGGTCAGGTAATTTCACGGTAACCTTATGAATTATGGCTACCGGAGATTTTGCTGTTGATTTAGCAGGCATTAACTCCACGCTTTCCAGCATTGAAAAAGTCCTCCGACTCGATGAAATGCAAGCTCAGGTGGCCGAACTTGAGGTCTTGGCATCAGCGCCAGATTTGTGGGATGACCAAGCAAATGCCCAACGCGTTACTGGCAAGCTCTCTGTTCTTCAGGCTGACATCGGCCGAATTAAAAATCTGCGATCCCGAGTTGACGATGTTCAAGTCTTGTGGGAAATGGGAGAGGCCGAAAGTGATCAAGGAATTCTTGATGAGGCAAACGCTGAACTTATCTCACTTGAAAAATCAATTGGTGAACTTGAAGTTCGAACTTTGCTTTCTGGCGAGTACGACCACCGCGAAGCACTAGTGTCAATTCGGTCCGGGGCTGGCGGAGTAGATGCGGCTGACTGGGCTGAAATGTTGCAGCGGATGTATTTGCGATACTGCGAGCGCCATGGCTGGGCTACTGAAGTTTATGAAACTTCATATGCTGAAGAAGCTGGAATCAAATCAACAACGTTTGCAGTTAAGGCACCATTTGCGTATGGAACTTTGTCGGTAGAACAAGGCACGCACCGCCTAGTTCGAATCTCACCATTTGACAATCAAAGTCGCCGCCAAACTTCATTTGCTGAAGTCGAAGTAATTCCCGTAGTCGAACAAACTGATTCAGTGGAAATTCCTGATGATGATCTAAGGGTCGATGTTTATCGATCTTCCGGACCTGGTGGTCAAGGAGTTAACACGACCGACTCAGCCGTTCGTCTTACCCATATTCCAACTGGCATTGTTGTCTCTTGCCAGAACGAGCGTTCGCAATTGCAAAATAAGGCCACCGCCATGGCGGTATTGCAAGCAAAAATTTTAGAACGAACTCGGCAAGAAGAGCAAGCCAAGATCAACGCACTAAAGGGCGATACGAGTGGCTCATGGGGAAATCAAATGAGATCCTATGTTTTGCATCCTTACCAAATGGTTAAAGACATTAGAACTGAAGTTGAAACCGGTAACACTTCTGCGGTACTCGATGGAGATATTGACCAGTTCATCGAAGCTGGAATTCGCTGGCGTCGCGAACAAGCAAATTAGTGATCCGTCCCTCATAATTCCAGGATCGGCGCGCCCTGCACCAGCATGGGCTGCGCAGTATTTAGGCTGAATTCATACGAGTTTTCGATTTTCTCTGCATGTGCGATTTAGGAGAGTTCTAAGTGATCAACTTTGATGGCGTCTCCAAGCAATATAAAAACTCTAATCAACCCGCACTAGATGGAATCAATCTAAACATCGAACAGGGTGAATTCGTATTCCTGGTTGGGCAATCCGGATCGGGTAAATCATCGTTACTTCGCCTTTTGTTAAAAGAAGAAAAGCCAACCTCAGGAACTGTAACCGTGGATGGAATAAATGTAGCCAAATTACCTAATCGCAAAGTTCCGGCATTTCGTAGAACTATGGGAATTGTGTTCCAAGACTTTCGATTGCTTCCTGGGAAAACAGTTTTCGACAATGTTGCATTCGGCATGGAAGTAATTGGCAAGTCGAAAAAAGAAATTCAACAACGGATTCCTGCCATCCTTGACTTGGTTGGGCTTGACGAAAAAGCACACCGATTACCATCAGAACTTTCAGGTGGAGAACAGCA
>CAIYGJ010000219.1 GCA_903925705.1 uncultured Actinomycetes bacterium
ATTTAATGTATTTAATGTATATGATATATCTGCTATAATATATTCTTGTCCATTAATACCTTTACTACCTTGTTGAATCTTATCAACTTTAAATGAATCTAATACATCACCCTTTTGTGTCAATGACTTTAGTATAAACTTTTGAATCAAGCCTTTGTTGCGTAACCATGATTTGCGCAGTAGCTCCCACTAAACATGTTCCAGAAAGTAAAGCTATCGAAATCGCTAGAACCAAAATCGTAATCTGCCCTGACTCACTTCTTGCTTTTTGAATCACAACTAGCCAAACTCTTCAAACACTGGCTCGAGACGAGCGCGCGCGTTTGCAATTAGTACTACTTGATACGGAAAAACTTTTAAACCGATGTTCCTAGTTGACTTTAAAGTAAATTCGACGACGTCGATTTCTGGATTTACAAAGATTTCTGTTCCTGCAGGAAGGGAATTGCGAAATGAATCGGGAATCGGATCGCCCCGTCCGACTATTCGAGCACCAAGAGCGGCGGCACTTTCTAGCTGAATTTGTGTTGCGGTTAATCCAATTAACGAAACGGCCATCGCAACCATGATTAACAGGGTGGGAATTACCATCGCAAATTCTGCTATCGCATATCCGTGTGCGCGTTGGACTAGATGTTTGCCCTCAACTAGTCCAACGCCTTTTTCACAACTCATGCTTAGCGAAAGAAGAGAAAGCTAAATGCCTGCTGAACGATCTTCCAAATTAGATCTTGTACTTCTGGACTTGTCAGCAACTTAAGTAAAACGCCACCTAGACCGGCGGCGGCTACGGTTCCAACGGCATACTCTGCCGTAGTCATTCCTTCTTCATTAATAAGCAATTTCGTTATTTGTGATTTCACTTGTCCTCATTTCTGATGATGCGCTATCGCGCAATTGAAGTTTGTTGAAATTGCATTTAATGCGAAAGATAAGGACTTGAATTGTTGACTTTGCAAGCGTGTGGATTATTAAATGATTCCGCTAATCAATCCGGCAATAAGTGGAATGACGGCAAGTAGGATGAAAGCCGGCAAAAAACACAGGCCCAACGGCAGAACACTTTTGACTGCGACAGACTTTATCCGCTTTAGCTTTTCGGTATCGATAGCACTTTGAAGAATAAATTCTACGTCCGCCAGTTGATTAGCAATCGGGCTACCGGAATTCAATGACGCAATCATGGTGTCTGAAATTGAAATCCAGAGTGGATTTTCGATTGCAATTTGTTCAAGACCGCGAGTGAGTGGGTATCCGATACGAAATTGATTTAACCCACGATCAAGTTCTTGAGCCGCTGACAGTGGTGAGTGATTCTTCGCGTACTCGAGTGCATCACTGATCGTCATCCCTGAGCTGATGCAAAGTCGAATCACTTCTAAAGTTCGGAGGATTTCAGAACTTGAGGCGGCTTTTTGCTCGAGTTCATCGATTTGAAATTCTGGCTCGATTGTCTTTGTGCCACTTTCTCTGTCAATCAAAATTTGTCGTGGTAACGGAAACCACAGGTAAGCGGCAAGGCAAATACATATGATTGCTAAAACCGTCATGAGACATCTGCCAATGCACGATTAAGCAATCGCTTTATCCATCGCCAGCCGACCAGTTCAAGTGTCAACCCAAGAACTAAGCAAACTCGTCCGGATGCTGTGCCAAACAACCATGAGAGCGAATCGGATCCAAGAATTAGACCCATTCCTACACCCATTATGGGTAGACCAGCGAGTACAAATACTGTGGCTTTGGTACTTGCTAACTCTGTGGCAATCAACTGCTCTTGTTTTCTGCGATTGATCAGAGCCTGCGAAATTTGCGTCAATGCATCGTTGATGCTGCTTCCCGAACTGGCGCTTATCTCCAATAAGTTTGCGCAACTGACTAGTAGCGGGAATTTATTGTCATTGGAATCTTGGATCAACCCAGGTAGCACGCTCACTTGCGAAGCCAGAGCTTGCCTTGTGTTTGGAAATGCAAACGCCGGCGCGCGACTGACAGCGAATCTGAGAGCGTCCGTTTGGTTTAATCCCCCGTTTAGTTGACTCTTCAAATTGAACACGAATTGAAGTTCTAGATCGG
>CAIYGJ010000220.1 GCA_903925705.1 uncultured Actinomycetes bacterium
GATTCAACTGCTAAGAATTCAATTACTGAAATTACTGCAGCAGCTCCACCACCAACACCATTGAATAGCGCAACCATCTGTGGCATTTGAGTCATTTGCACGCGGCGGGCAGCAACCCAACCAATGATGGAACCGATTGCGATAGCGATCAAAATTTGTGGCAAATGCTTAACTGGGCCACCGTAATATTCTTGGCCATAGAAAAACACAACTGCAGTTGCAATTGCTGCTCCGGCTGCGCCAAGTAAGTTTCCGCGACGCGCAGACTTTGGCGAAGATAAACCCTTAAGTGCAAGAATAAATAAAACTGCCGCAAGAAGTTCGGCTAAGCGAACCCAAGTCGGTGTGACGATAGCGGTCTGTTCTGATAAACGAATAAATGTAGGTGTCATTTGGACACCTCTTCCTTTTCAATCTTCTTGGGCTTGAACATTTCCAACATTCGGTCAGTAACTACAAAGCCACCAACCATGTTGATGGAAGCTAGAACAATAGCCACTAAACCAAGGTAAAGCTGGACATTGTCAGTTGCTTTACCTGTCACCAAGATTGCACCCACCAATACAACACCGTGGATCGCGTTAGCGCCTGACATCAAAGGTGTGTGAAGGATTGCTGAAACTTTCGAAACGACTTCGATGCCAACAAAGATACTGAGAATAAAAATAGTTAATAGCGAAATTGCATCCATGACTATTCGCCCTTTCCAGTTGCTAGTGCAGGTAAGTTGAGTGCTTCTCGTGCCATTGCGTTACGAATCTCGCCATTGAAGACAATGGCCGAACCTTGAACGACTTCATCTTCTTCATCGGGTGTAACCACACCTTCGGCAGTCATCAAGGTAAGAAGTGATACGACGTTCTGCGCGTAAAGCTTGCTGGAGTGAACTGCAAGTTGGCTCGCTGTGTCTTTGCAGCCAATCAAAGTTATTGATCCACCTGGAACATTTACAACAACATCTTGGCCAGCAACACTGCCGTCAACGTTTCCGCCCGACTCTGCAGCAAGGTCAACAATGATTGCGCCTGGCTTCATTTCAGACATCATGTCTGTCGTAATCAGAGTTGGAGCCTTGCGTCCAGGTACAGCAGCAGTTGTGATTACAACATCGGATGCAGAAATAAACTTCTTAAGCGCATCTTGCTGAGCTTTCGCGCGCTCTGGTGTCATTTCACGTGCATAACCACCAGCGCCTTCAACTTCATCTAGACCAAGATCCAAGAAAGTTGCGCCCATTGATTTAACTTCGTCCGCACTTGAGGCGCGAACGTCATAAGCACTAACGATTGCACCCAGGCGCTTGGCCGTTGCCATTGCTTGCAAGCCTGCAACACCCGCTCCCAGAACTAAAACTTTTGCTGCTGGGATAGTTCCAGCTGCAGTCATTAACATTGGGAAAAACTTTGGTGCGCGTTCTGCTGCAATAAGTACTGTGCGGTAGCCAGCACAAAGTGCTTGCGAAGTTAGTGCGTCCATTGACTGCGCGCGTGATATGCGTGGCAATACATCAAAGGAAAGTGACGTGACTTTCTTGTCCGCTAGTGCCTTTACGGTCTGGGCATCATTTGTTGGTGACAAGAATGAGATTGTGATTGCGCCCGACTTTAATTGGGAAATCGAATCGTTTTCCAATGTGCGAACTGAGGCAATGACATCAGCAGAGCCCAAAGCTGAATTGCCCGCAACGGTGGATGCGCCAACGGCTTTGTATTCATCATCGTGATAACCCGAAGCTTGACCCGCGCCTTCTTGGATCGACACAGTTAGCCCAAGCTTTATCAGCTTTTGGGCACCTTCTGGAGTTAAACCAACGCGACGTTCGCCCGCCTTGGTTTCCGCTGGGATAAATACCAACATCAGTGTTTCCGCCTTAGATCAATTAGGTACGAGCCTAGGGTGATCCTTAATGTACCGCAGAACCGAGTTGGACTTTTCGAGCCTGCTGGGTTGCGATTGCAATCAAAATAAAGGAAAACAGGATCAGGGCAGCCCGTTGTGGAACCTGTTGGCTGAGGTAGACCCCAATGAAGGTAGCAGGAACTCCAGCTGCCCCGGTTAATACAGAAACGGCCACATCCACGTTGCCTTTTCGAAGGTTGGCGATGGTTCCTGAAATTGCCGAGCCGACAATTACGGCAAGGCTGGTGCCACGGGCCGTCAACGAATCCATGCCCGAGGCAATGATCAAAGCTGGCACCATGAC
>CAIYGJ010000221.1 GCA_903925705.1 uncultured Actinomycetes bacterium
ACCAGGTCAACCTCCAGAGCTTTGGTTACCAGTTGATGAGAAAGTTACTTTCGAACTCACTTCGCCAGACGTAATTCACTCATTTTGGATTCCAGCATTCTTAATGAAGATGGATGTTGTCCCAGGCAGAAACAATAAGTTCGCGGTGACTCCAAACACCGAAGGTGCCTTCAAGGGTAAGTGCGCCGAGCTTTGTGGTGTTGATCATTCTCGGATGCTCTTTGATGTGAAAGTTGTAACCAGGGCAGAGTATGAAGCCCACATTGCAGAATTAAAAGAACGCGGACAAATTGGCAAGCTCGACTCAGGTCGAGCAGTAGTAGCAGGAGTTTCCTAATGGCAATTTTGGATAAACCAGTCGTAACCGTTACGCAGACTCCACTTCGCCCGCCTGCTAAAAAGGGCAACAAGGTTGTTGGATGGATGACATCAACCGATCACAAGGTGATCGGAAACCTTTACATGGTTACCTCGTTTGCGTTCTTTGCGATAGCTGGATTGATGGCGCTCATAATTCGCGCTGAACTAGCTCGTCCAGGTCTGCAGTTTGTTAGTAACGAGCAGTACAACCAGTTATTCACCATGCACGGCACCTTGATGCTTTTCTTGTTTGCAACTTCATTGTTCGCAGGCTTTGCAAACGCGATTATGCCGCTTCAAATTGGATCTCCAGACGTAGCGTTCCCAAGACTTAACATGATCAGTTACTGGCTATACCTATTTGGTGGAATCGTAGTAATGCTTGGCTTCCTAACACCAGGTGGAGCTGCTGGATTTGGTTGGTTCGCTTACGCGCCGCTTTCAAACGTGATCAACTCACCAAACGTTGGATCTGATCTTTGGATTCTTGGCTTAACCATGTCGGGTATGGCGAGTATCTTGGGCGCCGTCAACTTCATTACAACAATTTTCACAATGCGCGCTCCTGGCATGACAATGTTCCGCATGCCGATCTTTACTTGGAACGTTTTGCTTACTAGCGTGCTCGTGCTTATGGCTTTCCCAGTTCTAGCTGCGGCGATGTTGATGCTTGAAGCTGATCGTAAATTTGGTGCAACTGTGTTCGATGCGGCAAATGGTGGAGCTATTCTCTGGCAACACTTGTTCTGGTTCTTCGGTCATCCTGAGGTTTACATTTTGGCGTTGCCATTCTTCGGAATCGCAACCGAAATCTTGCCAGTCTTTAGCCGCAAGCCAATCTTTGGTTACAAGGGTCTGGTGTTTGCAACAATCGCGATTGCTGGACTTTCGGTCGCGGTTTGGGCCCACCACATGTACGTAACGGGTGCGGTTAATCTGCCATTCTTCTCGTTTATGACGATGTTGATTGCAGTTCCAACTGGAGTTAAGTTCTTCAACTGGATCGGCACCATGTGGGGTGGATCCGTCAGTTTCGAGACTCCTATGCTTTGGACAATCGGCTTCCTAACAACTTTCTTGTTCGGTGGCCTAACTGGAATTATTCTTGCCGCTCCACCACTTGATTTCCATGTGAGCGATTCTTACTTTGTTGTCGCGCACTTCCACTACGTAGTCTTTGGAACCGTT
Source organism: uncultured Actinomycetes bacterium (assembly GCA_903925705.1). Classification (GTDB taxonomy): domain Bacteria; phylum Actinomycetota; class Actinomycetes; order S36-B12; family UBA5976; genus UBA5976. Next base: position 1,549 of record CAIYGJ010000221.1, read on the forward strand.
GTGTTTGCAATGTTTGCCGGTTTCTATTTCTGGTGGCCAAAGTTCACTGGCAAGATGCTTGACGAAAGATTAGGAAAGCTACATTTCTGGTTAGTGTTCTTTGGCTTTCACCTCACCTTCCTAGTTCAACACTGGCTTGGTGTTGAAGGTATGCCACGTAGATATGCGGACTATCTGGCAAGCGATGGGTTCACCACGTTAAACATGATTTCTACCGTTGGGTCCATAGTTCTTGGCGCATCGACTTTCGTATTCTTCTGGAACATCTACAAGACGAACAAATACGCGCCAATGGTTGATTGTGATGATCCATGGGGATGGGGTGCTTCCCTTGAGTGGGCCACATCTTGCCCACCACCACGCCACAACTTCGTTGAGATACCTCGAATCCGCAGCGAGCGACCAGCATTTGATTTACATCATCCAGAGGTAGCAGCGATGGAACAAGCAGATCGCGACCGGGCATTCCAAAATGCAGCTAATGGATCAAAGGGTTAGAGGTAGCTAAATGATTGTCGGTGGCAAGCTATTCGCAGCTGGAACGTTTCTTTTCTTAGGCCTGG
>CAIYGJ010000222.1 GCA_903925705.1 uncultured Actinomycetes bacterium
TATTCTCGCAGGTAATAGGGCCGATTGCGAAACCAGATTTCTTAGCGATTAAGCATGGAAAGCTGTTTTATGATCGCACCAGTTGGGCCAGCAGTATTTAGCGCATAGAAGTGCAAGCCTTCAGCTCCGAGTGCGAATACATCCTCACAAATCTGAACAGCCACATCGATACCGAGTTGCTTTAGAGACTCTGGATCATTTTGATAGCGCGCGAATCGCAAGCGCGTAGCTTTCGGCATGTAGCCACCGCTGAGCTCCAACATTTTTACAATTTGCGGGTAACTCGTTACTGGCATGATTCCTGGGTAGATGGAAAGCTTTGAACCGCGAGCGTCTAAAGCATTGCGCAAGGCCTCATAACGGCCGCTGTCAAAGACGAACTGGGTAATAGCAAATGTCGCACCTAGCTCTTCTTTGCGAAGTAGAACATTAATGTCTTTGGCGAAGTTACCTTCCGATGCCGGGTGTACATCGGGAAAGGCTGCAACGCCGATTGAGAAGCCACCCATTTGCGCAGCCAATTCAACAAGCGATCGGCGTAATCAAAGCCACCGGGGGTTGTGACCCAAGGAGCAGTTGGTCCGCCCACAGGGTCGCCACGTAGCGCTAAGACGCCGTGAAAGCCTTCTGCCTTGTATTGCAAAAGAACTTCGGTCAATTCGTCTCGAGTTGATCCGACACAAGTTAAATGGCCAATTACTGGAACTCCAGTTTTGGCAATGAATTCTGATGCTATTCGAACGGTTCGATCTCTGGTTCCGCCTCCAGCGCCATAAGTCATGGAGACAAAATCTGGTTTAAATTCTTGGAGCTCATCAATTGTTTGCCAGAGTTTTTGTTCGCCCTCAGGATCTTTGGGCGGGAAAAACTCAAATGAAATCGTTGGAACAGTAACTGCGCCCTCTGGCACATCAAAAGCGGTGTCGGCTGACAACTTGCCTCCTGGTGATCTGGAATCCGGATCAATCCACGAGGCTTCGTTTCCTGAATTACTTAATTTAGCACTTGCCTGAGAGCAAAAGACTCAGACTCTAGATTTTACGATTTGTTTGATGGCTAATACTGCAACGTAAGCAATTGGTATCGCCGAAAGGGCGCACAACCAGCCGTAACTCAAGACTGCGATGATTACACCTGCGGCAGCGCCACCGATTGCTGCGCTGAGGTTCATTACAAGATCGGATGTGCCCTGAGCTGGCGCACGATAGTGATCTGATACAGATTCCGATAGCAAAGTGGAGCCAGCGATTAATGTGCAAGACCAACCAAGGCCGAGCAAGAACAACCCAATACCTAATTGAATTTCACTATTGTCCGGGGCTGTTCCAGCAATAATTGCAGAACTGATCAAGATCAGGCTGCCAATCAGAATGACTTGTTGCCTACCTAGGCGATCCGTAAGGTAGCCGACAACAGGGGATAGTGCATACATTCCCGCAATGTGAACGCTGATGACCAATCCAATGATGTTTAAGGATATGTCTACGTGAGCCATATGAACAGGTGTCATAACCATCACGGCAACCATAATCAAATGGCCCATTGAGATTGCTAACAGGCCTAACAGAGCGCTTGGCCGAGAGGTTATGTGCTTGAAAACTTCTTTAGTTGGGACTTTAGTCTTACTCGAAGATTCCTCGCTGTGCCCGGCAACGCTCGTTAAGTAAGGATCAGGCTTTAATCGAGTCCAGATGATTAGGGAACCAAGTCCAAGCATGGTTGCGGAGAGAAAATACGGCCCAGTTAGTTTTGGTAATCCAAAAAATGTAGCCACCTTGCCAAA
>CAIYGJ010000223.1 GCA_903925705.1 uncultured Actinomycetes bacterium
CCCGAAGACACCAGAGAAGTTACTGACCAAATGTCCATGGAATTAGCTGGGCTTAAGTTCACGGTGCTTCATGCCCCAGGTCACACTCAAGGTTCGATTCTTTTTGATTTTGCCGGTGACGTTAATCATGTTTTCACCGGTGATGTTTTATTTGCTGGCGCCATTGGTCGGACGGACTTACCGGGTAGCTCGCCAGTAGACATGGATACTTCGTTGCGCGATGTCGTTTTGAATCTGCCAGATTCAGCTTTAGTTTTCCCTGGTCACGGTCCGTCCAGCAACATGACCGTCGAGAAGAGCAGTAACGAGTATTTGTTGCGCGTTGCAAAAGGTCTTAGCGCAATATGACCGAAATGTTTAAGGCACCTAAAGGAACGTACGACGTAACGCCTCCGTTTTCGGCGTTGTGGTTAGCAGTCCGGGACGCCCTTTCAACACCACCTCGAAATTCCGGTTACGGATATATTGAAACTCCAATTTTTGAAGACACCGCACTCTTTGTACGCGGTGTTGGTGAATCGACTGATGTGGTCTCCAAAGAGATGTACACGTTTGAAGATAAAGGTGGGCGTAGTCTGACTCTTAAGCCAGAAGGCACCGCTGGCGTTCTCCGAGCAATGTTGGAAAACCGAATGGATCGGGGAGCCTTACCTGCAAAAGTTTGGTACACCGGTCCGCACTTCAGATACGAACAGCCGCAATCTGGGCGCTATCGTCAACACACTCAAGTTGGAGTGGAAACGATTGGTTCTTCAGATCCAGCTCTTGATGCTGAAGTTATTTGGATGGCTCACCACGCACAACGAAACATCTTGGGCTTAAAGCAAGTTCGGATTTTGGTAAATTCACTTGGTTGTCACGAATGTCGGCCAGGGTATCGGAAGACCTTGGTCGAATTCTTGAGCAAGTGTGATTTAGATGAGGCAACACGAGCGCGCGCAGAAATTAATCCGCTGCGAGTCTTGGATGACAAACGTGAAAACGTGCAGAGTCAGTTGAAAGATGCGCCGCTAATGCCGGATCATCTGTGTGTCGCTTGCTCGGAGCATCATGCACAAGTCCTCGATTACCTTGATGTGCTGGGTGTGGAATATGAAAAGGCTCCACGTTTAGTGCGCGGATTGGATTACTACGTCCGAACCACATTTGAATGTGTTCACGACGGATTAGGTGCCCAGTCAGCGATCGGCGGCGGCGGTCGATATGACGGTCTAATAGAAACTTTAGGTGGTCCGGCAATTGGTGGAGTCGGCTTCGGACTTGGTGTTGATCGCACCTGTTTGGCAGTGCAAGCCGAGGGTTTGAAACTTGTTGATGATGCTAGCGCCGAGGTATTCCTAATTCCAGTGGGCGATGAAGCGGTTACCAGAGTCGTGGGTCTGGCCGGCGAAGTTAGATCGGCCGGAATCAAAGCAGACATCGCCTATGACGGCAGATCAATGAAGGCCGCCATGAAGAGTGCAGATCGAAGCGGCGCTAAGTATGCGGTAATTATTGGTGATGATGAGATCACGAGCTCATCTGCAGTGATCAAAAACCTTGTAGATGGATCACAGGAAAGCCTCCCCGTAGAATCAGTTTTAAGCGTTTTGCTCGATCGAATCAAATAATCCAACTAAGGAACTGTAAATGCTAAGAACTACAGATGCCGGCGCGCTCCGTTTAAGCGATGCTGGTTCGCAAGTCACTTTGGCTGGATGGGTAGGCAAACGCCGCGACCATGGTGGCATTGCTTTTCTTGATTTACGTGATTCAACGGGCACAGTTCAAGTTGTCGTTCGTGATGAAGCCGTTGCCGGAGAACTTCGATCTGAGTTCTGTCTGCAAATCATTGGCACCGTTGAGGCACGTCCGGCTGGAAACGAAAACCCAGAGATTCAAACTGGCGAGATTGAAGTCATTGCTGATTCTGTTGTTGTATTGAGCAAGAGTGCGCCGCTTCCGTTTCCAATTGATGATGCGATCACAGTTGGTGAAGAAACACGTTTGAAGTATCGCTACTTAGATTTACGCCGACCAGCAGCTGGAAATATTTTGCGAATGCGCAGCGACGTTAATCGCTTGGCGCGCGAGGTTTTGCACGATCGCAACTTCGTTGAAATTGAGACCCCAACACTTACTCGCAGTACACCTGAAGGTGCTCGTGACTTCCTAGTTCCAGTTCGGTTACAGCCTGGACATTGGTATGCCTTGCCACAAAGCCCACAGCTTTTCAAACAGTTGTTGATGGTGGCCGGCATGGAACGTTATTACCAGATTGCAAGATGTTACCGAGATGAAGATTTCCGTAAGGATCGTCAACCAGAATTTACTCAACTCGACATTGAAATGAGTTTCGTTGAGCAAGAAGACATCCTAGAAGTCGGCGAAGCAATCGTTCGCAGCCTTTGGCAAGGAACTTTGAATTACACAATTGGTGACATCCCTCGCATGACCTACTTTGATGCGATGGACAAGTATGGTTCGGATAAACCAGATCTGCGATTTGATATTGAGTTGTCCGACTGCACCGCCTATTTCAAGAACACTGAATTTAGAGTTTTCCAAAATGAATATGTAGGCGCAGTTGTAATGCCTGGTGGAGCCGATCAACCTCGCAGAGCTTTTGATGCTTGGCAAGAATGGGCGAAGCAACGTGGCGCGAAGGGTTTGGCCTACGTAACTTTTGACACGGACGGAACTCTCGGTGGCCCTGTTGCAAAGAATCTTTCTGACGAAGAACGATCTGGACTAGCGGCTCATCTTGGAGCAAAGCCAGGGGACTGCGCATTCTTTGGTGCGGGCGATAAGTCCAATACTCAGCAGTTGCTCGGCGCTGTTAGACAAGAAGTTGGTGAGCGCTGTGGGCTGATCGACGAGAGTCAATGGTCGTTCCTTTGGATTGTTGATGCACCAATGTTTGAAAAGACCGATGACGGTGGTTGGACTGCAGTTCATCACCCATTCACCTCACCAAACTCCGAGTGGGTTGACCGGTTTGAAGAAGCGCCAGATAAAGCCCTGGCTTGGGCTTATGACATTGTCTGCAACGGTAATGAAATTGGCGGCGGTTCAATTCGTATCCACCGTAGTGACGTGCAAGAGCGAGTCTTTAGTTTGCTCGGTCTAAGTGATGAAGAAGCGCGCGAGAAGTTCGGCTTCCTGCTTGATGCATTTGCTTATGGCCCACCACCACATGGCGGTATTGCATTTGGATGGGATCGAATTTGCATGCTGCTATCGGGCGCTACCAGCCTGCGTGACGTGATTGCTTTCCCGAAGACAGGCGCTGGCTTTGACCCACTAACTAGTGCGCCAACCCCAATCACAGATCAACAGCGACTTGAAGCTGGGATTGATGCAGATCCAATCGCTCAAGACGCTAGCGATGACTGAATCGCTCTTTGATCAAGAATCTGGCGGTTCGCCGCTAGCGGTTCGAATGCGCCCCCGCACTCTCGATGAGTTCGTTGGTCAACGCAAAGCGATTTCAAAGGGAAGCCCGTTACACAAACTCCTGCAACCATCTGACGTCGACACAAAGTCATCTGTAATTTTGTGGGGTCCACCTGGAACTGGCAAGACAACTTTGGCACAACTCATTGCCAGGGCAGGTTCAGCAAAGTTTATGGAGCTCTCGGCAATTAATGCTGGAGTAAAAGACGTCCGCGAAGTAATTACGGCAGCTCAAGAGAATAAGTCGCTTTATGGTGTGTCAACCGTGCTGTTTGTTGATGAAGTACATCGCTTCAATAAGACTCAGCAAGATGCGCTGTTACCTGGCGTCGAAAATGGCTGGGTAACTCTAGTTGCAGCAACTACTGAGAATCCATCATTTTCCGTTATCGCTCCGCTGATGTCGCGTTCGCTTTTGGTTACCTTGTCGGAGTTGGATGAATCTGAGATTACTAACGTAATTACCCGTGCGATTTCAGATCCACGTGGCCTAAACGATGCAGTCACGATCACTTCTGATGCACTCGATATGTTGATTCGATTGGCAGGCGGTGACGCTAGGCGAGCCTTAACGGTTCTGGAAGCAGCAGCAGGAGTTGCACTTGGAAATTCTCATTCAGAAATTTCAGTCGATGACATCAGTTCTGCAAGTGATCACAATGTTGTGCGATACGACAAGGCTGGTGATCAGCATTACGACATCATCAGTGCATACATCAAATCGATTCGTGGCTCAGATCCCGATGCTGCGCTGCATTACTTGGCAAGAATGCTCGAAGCTGGGGAAGATCCTAGATTTATTGCGCGCCGATTAATGATCAGTGCCAGTGAAGACATTGGACTGGCGGACAACACGATGTTGCAATTGGCGGTATCGGCAGCTCAGACTGTCGCACTCATTGGTATGCCAGAAGCTCGCATCACTTTGTCGCACGCAACTATTGCGCTGTCACTTGCACCGAAATCAAATAGTGCTTATCTGGCAATTGATCGAGCAATTGATGACATTAGAACTGGCGAGATCGGAACCGTCCCAGCCCATTTGCGGGACTCGCACTATGCGCGGGCCGGAGATTTAGGTCATGGTGTTGGATACTCCTATCCACATAATGAGGTTGCAGGAGTGAGCGAACAGGTTTATCTGCCAGATCCCTTGGCCAATGCCAAGTACTACCATCCAACCGATCGTGGTGAGGAAGCAGTTTTGAGTCAGGTTTGGAACAAAATTCGTTCCATTCTGGGTAGGGATTGAGCCGAAACCTACTTAGTTCGTTAGGGTTTAGGGGATAGCGAACCAGATGTGTTGGTTTTTACTAACAAACTGACACTAAATAGAAAGAGTTGATAGCAGTGGAATCCGCTGAAATTCGATCCAGATTTTTGAACTACTTTGAGTCCAAAGGTCACACGGTCGTGCCTAGTGCCAGCCTGCTACTTGATGATCCGACTCTGTTGTTTGTGAATGCGGGAATGGTTCCATTTAAACCGTATTTTCTCGGAGAAGCTGCTCCGCCCTACCCGCGGGCCGTGTCTGCCCAAAAGGTCGTAAGAACTCTAGATATCGAAGAAGTTGGAAAGACCACCCGACACGCGTCGTTTTTTCAAATGTGTGGCAACTTTTCGTTTGGCGACTATTTCAAACAAGATGCCATTCCATACGCCTGGGAATTACTTACTTCGCCTGTTTCCTCGGGTGGGTATGGATTTCCAGAGGACAAGCTTTGGGTAACGGTTTACCTAGATGACGATGAAAGTGTAGACATCTGGCATAACGTAGTCGGCGTTCCAATGGAACGGATCCAACGCCGTGACATGGCGGACAACTATTGGTCTATGGGTGTGCCGGGTCCATGTGGACCGTGCTCTGAAATTTATTACGATCGCGGGCCTGAGCATGGTCGCGAAGGCGGTCCAATAGCGGATGAAACCAGATACCTAGAGGTATGGAATTTGGTTTTCATGCA
>CAIYGJ010000224.1 GCA_903925705.1 uncultured Actinomycetes bacterium
TCGGTTGTTTAAGATCGCACCTTCCTTCACAACCAAATTCAACCCATCTGCAACCGAGCAAGAAATCAAATAGTCATATCTTGCTAGCGCCCGACTGGCACGCTCATAGTCATTTCCGATGTGGAGCCGAATCGGCGTGTAGGCGTGTGAACTTAGGTGTGAATTACAGGTATCCACACACGTAGCAATGTCAGCAAGTAACGTTTGGTACTCCGGCCATTGCTGACGCGAGGGAACTATAAATACGTCCAAGTACCTCCTGGACTTAGCATCGTTGATTTTTCCTGTGACAGCGGTGAACGCTTCGATAGCGGCCAAAGTGTTTTTTATTGGGTCACTTCGCGCGATGTGAACATAACTAATGTCATCGTCAGCAAGATTGATTGAAGTCGCATGAGATAAAAACTGCTGCTGTAAATCTTGGACGGCAATGGATACTGGATTGACATATAGTTTTGAATCAAATGCAGTATCGGATAAGTGATCAATTACAAATCTTTCGAATGCTTGCAAATCATTTTGGGTCTGGAATTCAATGACATCGGCACCAAGCATTCCAATTGCTAAGAATTTAAGAATTTTTAGTGCAAAGTCGTTTTGGGGTTGTGTTTTCGGCCAAGGCGTATGCAAGAAGAATGAAACTGGTTTTTGGGGCTCGAGTAATTTGAGAGCGGCTGGGACCTGTGAAAGTTGAAAGTCATTTACCAGGTAGCCATCGTTACTAGCATCGACGCACTTGGTTGCCATCGCTTGGCAAAGACTTTGTATTGATTTTAAGATTGCACCCAAATCAAATCTGGCTGTAGCTGGAATTGGAATGTCATGCATTAATAGCCAGGTGTAATGGGTATTGAACCAATCCATTTGACTAATTTCAGAGCTATTCACTTCGACCAGAAAAATGCTTATTTCATTTTTATGGTTCTGACCCGAAATTTTTGAAAATGAGTATCGTGCAGGGAAACCAATCTGACTTTGTGTAGTCAGAGCAGTCCAGTCGACTCTGGCAAACTCAGCAAGAGCTGGTAAAACTCTTGTTAGGCCCCCGACGTGTTCCACTGTCGTGCGTAGATCTTCAGTTTGACCAATTGGTGCCCGCCTAGAAAGGACGCCAATTTTTAATCCACTATCGATCACTTAATCACCCAGCAACTAAGTCACTCAGGCCTTGCTGGCCCGAACTTCAAGACGAACATAGTCAAGAGTGTTGTCAGTGAGGAGTTCAGAGATCTTAGAAATATGCTCGTCACTCCACTCCCGGAAAACTAAGGTCCGCAGGTAAGTTTCCAGCGTTTCTTTATTAGGAAGAGGTGTTGGATGTGGACGAAGACTTACTTCTATATCAACAAATCCTGCAGCTTTAAGTAAGGCTTCAGTATCGGCGACATTTGCGTAATACCAATCAGGAAACTTGATGTTTGGATCAATTTGTGGAACCAATGCCAAAGTTTTAGCGAGGTTTCCAAAGCCACCACAGTCTGTTGCAATCCGACCACCAGGCTTCAATGCGGTAAAGAAATGGCGCCATACATTGTTGTGATCTGCGAGCCAATGAAGGGCTGCTACTGACATGATTGCATCGATACTTTCCGGCTCTACTGGAAGGGCTTTGTCTAGGTCACCTTCCAGAATTTTTACTCGAGAATCTTGTCCAAATCGGCTTCGGCATTGGTCCAGCATGGTGCTACTTTGATCTACGCAAACGAGGAAACCGTTTGGGAGTTGCTCCAGTGCTAACTGGGCATCGCGTCCAGTGCCACAGCCAGCATCAAGCAGAGTTTCATTTGGCTGCAGATTCAAGGCTTCGATCGTACGGATACCCCATTGTTCGTGGGGAAGTGGCAATGCGTCGTAGGCAACGCCATCCCAAGCTTTCACTTGATTTCTCCGAATGCTCCAGTAGCTTCTAAGGCTTTGATTTGATCATCACTTAAATCTAGAAGTTCCTTAAGAACTGAGATGGTATGTTCGCCGCGCTTTGGAGCTCGCTGGTAAGTCTGACGTTTTGGTCCGACGTTCACTGGCGATGCTGGGGTGCGAAGCTTTCCAAAGTATTCATGCTCACTGTGAGCAATCATCTCTCTGGCGAGCGTGTGCTCTTCCTTGAATGCCTGTTCAATCGTGTTGACAGGCGCGCTTGGCACGCCAGCTGGAACTAGATCTGCAAGCCACTCTGCAGTTGTGCGCGTCTTAAAGATGTCATCAAGTTGCGAGACTAAGGCATCGCGATTCTCGTAACGGACGGTGAAGTTAGCGAAATCTGGATTGGTAGCTAGATCAGGACGCTTAATTACCTCACACAAACGCTCATAGAACTTTTCTTTAGCGCAGCCAATAACAATCCAGTAATCCTTGGTTTGGAATACCTGGAATGGCACGAGCGAAGGGTGAGCAGAATGTGAGTGACGAATTGGTTCGTGGCCACCCGATAAGTGCCAAGCTCCGATGTAACTAGTCATAGATAGTGCAGTGTCATAGAGCGAAACATCACAGTCCATGCCTATGCCATCGCGCCTGGCTGCATGAATTCCACTCACTAGTGCGAGAGCCGCAACGAAGCCACCCGAGAAGTCGACCAAGGAAAGTCCACTTTTAGTCGGAGGACCATCGGGCTCTCCGGTAAGTGACATCCAGCCAGCCAGTCCTTGAAGCATGTAGTCATAGCCCGGTTCTTTTGAGCGAGGGCCACTCATACCAAATCCGCTGAGTGAGCAGCAGACGATCGCAGGATTTAGGTGCTTGAGATCTTCGTAAGTGATTTTTAACTTGGCAGGAACGTCTCCGCGCAGGTTTGAGTAGACAGCATCACTTTGTTTAACCAAGTCTTCAAAAGTCGCTCGTCCTGCTGGGGTTGAAAGATCTAGCGAGATTGACTCTTTATTGCGATTGAAGGCCTCAAAAAATAAGGAATCTTCTTCGTGTGCGTATGGCGGAACATATCGTCCGACATCGCCACCAGAACTTGGGTCTTCAATCTTGATAATGCGCGCACCAAGATCAGCTAAATGCACAGTGCCAAACGGTCCCGCTCCAAATTGCTCAAGCGAGAGAACTGTGATTCCTTCAAGGGGACGTGGCATTAGTTATCCTTTTACTAGTTATTGATTACTTAAAACTTCAATCTTCCCCGAGCCAATTACAACTTTACCTATCGTGATAAATCCCTGTTCAATCAGTTGAATCTCGAACTCTGGCGCAACACTTGCCAAGAGACCACCATTGGTTTGCGGGTCAAACAAGGCCGCATGAAGTCCACTTTCGGACAAACCCAGAACTTCACGATCTAAGGCTTCGCGGTTACGCATATCCGCCGAAGTCCGTTTGCCAGTATCAAAAAGCGACTGTGCTTGGGGTAAGACAGCTTGCGACGGTAGTTGAACTTGAGCGTTTAGAAATGAGTCTCCGAGCATTTCACTCAGATGACCGATTAATCCAAACCCAGTTACATCGGTTACGGCGTGCACGGCCGAGCCCAATTCAGTCAGTGAGTTTCGCGCACCTAAGTTTGAGACTTTCATTAACTCGAGTGCGATTTTTTCGTCAATTAGCTCACGCGTTGAAAGCAGAACTCCAACACCCAGTGGCTTGGAAAGCATAAGTAAGTCGCCGTCGAGCATTCCGGTCTTGCGCCAGATTTCTTTCGGGTGAACATACCCGGTTGCTGCTAGTCCAAAAATCGGTTCAGCAATTCGGACTGTATGTCCTCCGAGAATCTCAACACCAGCTTCCTTGCAAGCCAGAGCGGCACCTGCAACACAAGCAGAGATTTCCGAATCGTCGATTTCTTTAGGGAATCCACAAACCAGCAGGGCAGTCTTTGCTAATCCACCCATCGCATAGATGTCAGATAGGGAATTCAACGCGCTCACATATCCGTATTCAAATGCATCGCTAACAACTGGTGGAAAGAAGTCAACAGTTGTGATTAGTGAAGTGGATTCGTTGATTGCGGTAACGGCGGCATCATCAGGCGCAGCTAGACCAACAAGGGTGTCAATACCTTGTTGGTCGTAGGCTGCGGCACGAAGCAACTTCAATAAAGAGGCATCTGCTTTCGCAGCACACCCACCACATGAAGTTAAATCCCGAAGACTTAAGCCAGTTACATCGAGGGTCATTTAATTCTTAGAGCCTCAACGAAGTCACGTGAGTTCTTGGTTGTTGGTAGAGACATAACTGCGTTCAGTACGCGATCAGCAACATCAGTTCCAGCAACTAGCGAAACGTTGTCGCGGAATTTGGTCTCGACGTCATTGACTGAAAGTGGTCGTTCATCTGCGCCACGGTTTATGTCTTCGCGCTTACGAAGGGTTCGGCCATCCTTAGTTTGAATAATTACTTCGCCATGAAAGTACTTAGGGAAAGTTGGATTTGGATCATTTTGGTAGGAAACCTTGGCCGCCAATTCCAATAAATCTGGATCAACTAAGCAATCATCATCGAGATCTGCCAAAGTAAAGCGACGCTTTGCAATCGCAGTGGCCACAATAAATGGCAATGAGAACTTAGCGTCGTAATCACTACGCGGTGTTAGCTTTGCCTGCGCTGGTTCGCAAACAACTGGCACAACTTGTGACGGCACAATTGTGGTGACAGATTCAATGTCGGCCGCAGTCAGATTGTTTTCGGTTGCAAGTTCAATGGCAATGTCGATGCAGGCATGCGTGAAGTGGCAAGCTGCGTAAGGCTTAATCGCTACTCTCATCAATTCCCAAGCTGACCCCAAGTCTGCTGCAACCGCATCCATTTTCAGGTCATGACCAGCGGGGGTGTGGGTTACATAAAGACCAAAACGACCTTCATAGATTGCTAAGGGTGCTTCAAACTTTGCTTTGGCTAGTTCTGCAGCAGTGATACCTGAAACCGCAGCCCAACCTGGATGCAGGCGCTTAGTCCATGCACCTGTTTCTAGAAACTCCATTGATCCTGAGGCCAAGGAGCCAACAATTCCTTGGGCGCTAGCAATCCCATGTGCATCAAGACCAATCATCTTTGCTGCAGCCGCAGCAGCGCCAAAAGCTCCTGCCAATCCAGTTGGGTGGAAGCCTTGGGCATGGAAACCGCCGTTCGCAGCGGTACCAACGCGAGCCCCAATTTCTAGTGCAACGAGAAAGCCCAGAACTAAATCATTACCACTGAGTTCGCGGTCATCCGCAATTGCAATGGCTGTCGGGAGCGCACTTGCTGTTGCATGAATAACGCCAGGAACGTGAGTGTCATCAAAATCCAAACCGTGAATCAAAATGCCGTTTAACATTGCTTGGTCACGGACAGTTAGGCGCTCTGAGCAGGCGATAACACCGCGCGGACCTGTGCCTAATGCAACTGCTGCCGCAATGCTGCGATCTGCAAACTCATAATGAGTAGAAGCAAATGCGATTCCGACAGCATCAAGGATGTTTAGTAACGCCTGATCTTGGACATGCTTTGGTACATCAGTTATTGAAACGCTTTGCGCCCAAGCTCCAATTTCAAGTGACAAAGTTTCATGGTTTGACATGGTTACTCCTAGTTGAATCGTAAGCCGAGAGTTTCGGCGATAGTAGTGCGCTGTACTTCATCAGTACCGCCTGGAATACGTAAGTTACGAGCAATCTGAAACAACTTGTTTATGTCAGTGTCTCGAAGAACTCCAGAGCCGCCATGAATCTGAAGTGCGCGATCAGCAACTCGATAGAAGGACTCATCGTTGCTGAGCTTTAGTGCGCAAATTCGGCGGACTTCATGGCTAGGGCGAGGCAGATTCCACCAAGGACCTGGTGTATCGATTGCTCGTGCCACATCTAGAGATAGCGATCGAGTTTGCTGCCAGTCCAGGTACATGTCAGCGATCATCCACTGGATACCTTGTTTGGCGCCAAGCGGTTCGCCACCGACAATACGAGTCTTCACGCGTTCAAGTGTCTTTTCGATCAGGTACTTGTTCCAACCTGAACACATTCCCGCTCGGCGCATTCGGGTGTAGTTGAAGGACATGACAGCAATGTCAAAGCCACCATCTACTTCTCCAAGTACTGCGCTCTCGGGAAGCACCATATCTTCGAAATGAATTTCACCGGTGTAGCCATCACCAAACATGGTTTGGTATAGCTTTCCAATTTTGTAGCCCTTTGATGCATATTCTTTAGTATCAAACATGAAGTAAGTAAATGACTTACGCCCGCCACCTGGATTTGTAATTGCCAAAACTTGGGCAACATCAGCATCAAAGTAGTTTGTGATGTATGCCTTGGTTCCATTGAGCACCCAGTCAGAACCCTTGCGAACGGCATTTGTTTTCATGTCATAAAGATTGGAGCCAGCGCCAGTTTCAGTAACACCGTGCAGGCTGGTCTTTAGACCTTTAACTAATGGGTCAGTGAACTGGTCTTTCTGGTGGGCATGCGCATGAAGCAATCGGGGAGTTGCACCTTCAGACCAGGAGAGTAGGGCTGGATTCAAACCCACGCCGTATCCGTATACCTTTTCTTCGACATAGATCATGTCTTCACGGCCAAGTCCGCGACCACCTAGGGATTCAGGTAGGTGAGCACTGTAGATATTCTTTGCGCCAGCTGCTGCCATGATTTCGCGGCGAGCAGCGATGATGTCTTGATGCAAGCGACCGGTTTCATCTAGAAACTTTGATTGATCACTAAGTAGATGATCAAGTGCTTGCTCGCGGGGAGCAACTTCAGTTTCGTAAAGATCGGAAACTTCAGAAATTACACTCTCAAGGTGAGCTGGGATGTGAAGTTCGACATCGAGTGGGGATGTTACGTTGCTGGTCATTTCATTCCTGTTCGGCTTATTTGGGTGACTTGATTTTCATTTTTTGTTTCCGAGAAATTTAGGGCAATTGGATTATCTGGTAAGGCTATTGTTTCGGAAGATCCAGTTGCATGCCCCTTGAAGCTAGCTCGATGTGAGTAATGCGACATAAGGGGCAAAATGTCACTTGCAGTTACTTTCCCAAGTTCGCCTGATTTGTGTGATCGTTCACCGCAAACGAAAACATCGTCAGCATGAACATGCGGGCCAGCCAAAATTAATGATGTTGGATGAGCAGAATGCATGATTCCGCCAGTTGTTGGCGTTGCGTGATCTCCGGTAATGACAATGGTTGTTGTCTCGGCAAGTTTTGTCAGATTGTGACAAGCACGATCCAGGCTTTCAATGACATCTCGCTTTAGCGTTGGTTGCTTTGTGTGACCGGCTTCATCTGTGGCTTTAGTGTGGATGTGAACAAAGGAATGTGTCTTACTTAGTTCAATTCCTGCCAAAATTCGAGACTCAAAATCCTCTTGAACGTTTACGAGATCACTTGGAATGTGAGTTTGCGTCATACCTAGAACTTCGGCAAGACCTCGATAAAGTGCCGAACTTGTAACTGCTGCTCCGCTTAGTCCGGTCGATTGTTCAAAGGATTTAAGTGCAGTTTTCTTGCTGGCCCACTTTGTTACCGGAGCAATCAATTGTGGCTTTCCATTAGCGAGCCGAGTTTTATTTATCGGGTGGGCAAGTAATAACTCAACTGCTGAAGCTATCCAACTTGTCAAAAGCTCAGCCGAGTAAGCAGCAGATTGTTGGTCAAGTGCTGATTCCAGCGGTAATGGTCGCAAGACTGGATGAAGGTGACCAAAAAGTGGATCACTGTCACTTACTTCATGTGATGACACAACTTCTGATGCAAGAATGCATTCACCATTTCGCAGTGGATGCAGAGTTGGATTCAATTCATGGGGCATGACGCGAAGCGCATCGAATAGTTCATTGCAGTCAGTTGCATCCTCACCATTCACTCTGCCTAGGGCATGAAGTTGGCCACCCTCAATAACTGCTGGACGAAGTGCTAAATGAAAATGCGGATGACCATCGGGAATCTCAATTCCCATGCCGGTGGCCTCGAGTAATGCACGACCTGGAAAAGTTTGGGTCTGACCAAACATTGCCCAGTGACTGCGCTCACTTGAAGTTGCTCGGCCGGGGCCAAACGGTTGGTGAATTCCCGATACACCGATTCGAGTCAACTCATCTAGATTCGGCGTACTGGCTGCCTCCAGCGGTGTTTGATTATCTAATTCCGCACATGGGCGATCACCGAGACCATCGAAGGTAATCAAAATCATTGGGGTGCGGTCATCCCACATGAGTGCTGGCTTCAATTTAAGCGCTCGCCTTCAGTGAGGTGACTAGGTCCCATTCCTTCTTAATCGTGGCAATGGCTTCTGGAACCACGGAAGATTTCCACGTGCTGTTATTAGCAAGCAATGACAGGCGGATGTCAGAAGCAGACAGCTTGCTAGCTGGCGCGGGAAGCTCAAGGGTTTGAAATCCTTGGTCAGTGAAAAGGGATAACTTGCTGGCTTCCCAAGGGCTAAAAATCCGCACTGCGAATACGGTTTCTTCGGGGATGTTCCAAGATTCTGGTCGAGTTAAATCAAAGGGAATGACTTGAATCTTCACATTGCTTAATTTCGATATCCCCATGATTGAACATTCGATGATCTTGACTCGCGCCTCGTAAGCAAATGGATTTGCCGCATCGGTATGACGGTGCGCACTTGCTCCATGCTCTTGTAAATTTTTCAAATCTGGATTAGTCACACCAATAATGATGCGTTCAAATTTTTGGCTAAGCGCTGAGAGCACTTCCAAGTGTTGGAGATGGAAGGGCTGGAATCTGCCAGTGAAGCAGGCTACGCGCTCAGACATTATTTAGTGGTTCACGCCAGCGCTTTGATCTTTGAGATGGCATCATCTGTTTGAATCACATCTGCGTAGCGGCGACCGACATCTTGCATGTTTGCATCATGAGGTCCGGCATCTTGATCGCCACACGCATCATCAATTGCAATCGTACGGAAACCGTGTGAGAAGGAATCAACGATGGTTGCGCGAACGCAACCCGAGGAAGTTACGCCAGTTACGAGAACGGTGTCAATACTGTTGGTCGTCAAAATGCTGCTCATGTCGGTACCGAAAAATGCGGATGGAAAACGCTTAAGGATGTAAACATCGCTGTCGTCCCACAAGTCTGGGTGAATTTTTGCTTCGTATGACCCTGGGTGAATATCGCGTAAGGCTGGAACTTTCCAGCGGGCAAACTCGGTGTCAGTAGACCAAGCAACTGCGGTATGAATGATTGGAATTCCGGCGGCACGAGCAGCTGGAAAAAGGCGAGCGGCGTTCTTAATCGCACGCTGGGCGTGCTCACTTCGACCTAGTGCAAACTTTGGATCACAAAAGGCCATCTGAAAGTCAACGGCAATGATGGCAGGTCGCGTTCCCCAGCCAACTTCACCTTGTCCGTAACCAGCGTTCTCGAATGAATCTGACATGTGCCCTCCAAACGGCAAAATTCCCACTTCTTGTATACATCTATTCCAGAATTCATGTTGGGTTTTGACCAAATTAAGGCTTTCAATGGCAACTACAGGCGAAAAGTGGCAGAATTGTATGCAATCTGACTAATCAGGAGCCTAAGTGAGCAGTTTCGACCTTTACAAGACCGCCGATGAACATGAGGAACTCAGATCTGTAGTTCGGGCCCTGGCAGATGCCAAAATTGCCCCGTTTGCAGCAGCGGTTGATGAAGACGCTCGCTTCCCGCAAGAGGCCTACGACGCTCTAGTTTCGGCCGAACTTCAAGCCATCCACGTACCCGTTGCTTATGGTGGCGCCGGCGCCGATGCATTGGCTTCGGCAATCGTGGTCGAGGAAGTTGCCCGGGCCTGTGCCTCGAGCAGTCTGATTCCAGGTGTAAACAAACTGGCATCCTTGCCGGTGATTTTCAGTGGCAGTGAAGAACTCAAGAAAGAATTCCTACCCGGACTAGCAACAGGTGAGACCTTGTGGTCTTATGCGCTTTCCGAAACTGATGCTGGTAGCGATGCTGGTGCAATGAAAACCACCGCGGTCGCTAGTGGTGACTCATGGACCCTCAATGGCTCCAAAAAATGGATTACTAATGCCGGGCAAAGTCATATCTATACCGTGCTTGCAGTAACCGATAAAGAAAAAGGTGCACGAGGCGGCATCACTGCATTTGTTGTAAAGAAAGACGATCCTGGCGTCAGCTTTGGAGAACCAGAAAAGAAACTCGGAATCAAGGGCTCACCGACTCGCGAAGTGTATTTAGACAATGTTGTCATCCCAGACTCACGCCGCATCGGCTATGTCGGAGCAGGTTTTGGAATTGCGATGACAACACTTGACCACAGCCGAATTGCGATTGCTGCGCAGGCAGTTGGAATCGCTCAAGGAGCATTGGATTTTGCAGCTGGTTACATAAAGGAACGTAAGCAATTCGGCAAGGCTATTGCTGAATTCCAGGGCATTCAATTCATGGTCGCAGATATGTCGATGAAGCTTGAGGCTGCGCGCCAGTTAACTTACGCAGCAGCAGCCCGCAGTGAGCGCAATGACGCTGACTTAACTTTCTTTGGCGCTGCTAGCAAATGTTTTGCCTCTGACGTTGCAATGGAAATCACCACAGATGCCGTGCAACTTCTGGGTGGGTACGGCTACAGTCGCGACTATCCAGTCGAGCGAATGATGCGTGATGCCAAAATTACGCAGATCTACGAAGGCACCAATCAGGTTCAGCGAATTGTGATGTCACGTCACACTTTGGCATCTAGATAACAAATGTCTCAAGCATCTCCGGAAAAATTGCGCCGAGATGCGCTTGGTATTTTGGCTGCCGCAATTGCGGCACAACTTGCGGTTTCCACGGCGCAACAAGGACTACCAGCTCTTGGTCCGATTCTGGCGAGCACCTTTGGACTAACAACTTCTGGTGTCGGATTGCTTTTAGGGACCATAAGTCTTGGCACTGCAGTTGCCGTTATTTTTTGGGGAAACTTAGCCGACCGAATCGATGATCGACTTGTTGCATTGATTGGCCTGGTAGGTACGGCCACCTGCTTCGCAATTGCCGCATTCTTTAAAGCATCTCAGGTTGCACATTTTGCCTTGATTTTTGCTGGCATCATGATGGCTTCACCAACTGTTTCTATGACAAAAGGGTTAGCTCGAAATTTTGTTCATTTGGGAAATATTGGATTTGCACTTTCTACTCGTCAAGCCGCTGTTCCAGTTGGCGGAGTCATTGGTGGAATTGTCCTAACCTCGATCGCGGTATCACACGGGCTCAGCGCCGCACTTTATGCGCTTGCTGGGCTGATCATTTTGGGTGGACTATTTATCGTTTTCGCTCCTGTCGGCGTTCCAGAACCACCAAGACTAAAAGCTGAAAATCTACCTCCAGTTAACTGGCGCAGACTTGCTCCGATCTTGGTTGCGGCCGCATTCTTTTGCCTGACGCAATTAGGAATTGTCGCGCTATTAACTTTGTACTTAAGCGGCAGCAGAGGCTGGACGCCAACTCACGCCGGACAACTTTACGCACTCATGATGGCTTGCGTAATTCCGCTTCGAATTCGTTTGGGCGTGATTAGTGATCGCTATCCGACTCGGCGAGTTCAGTTCCAGATAGTAATTGCACTACTTGGCGCAACTTTGCTTCTACTCTGTGCCGTGCTAGAGCAGTACGCAATTGTCGTTCCGCTACTTTTCCTTGCCGGAATTTCGGCTATGGGATGGAACGGCTTACTGTTCACAACAGCAGTAGTTGCGGTGCCATCGGAACGAGTTGGATTTACCCAAGGCGTGCTGCATAGTTTTATTTTTGCCGCTGGGGGACTTTCGCCCATCATCATGTCCCAGATCGTTGAATCTTTCAGTTGGCAGGCGGCCTGGACGGTTATGGCGATATGCTCAGTTATGGCAGCGGTTTCGCTAAAAATGTTTGATACCAA
>CAIYGJ010000225.1 GCA_903925705.1 uncultured Actinomycetes bacterium
GGAAAATCGCGTTGGCAAGTAGCACCAAAGTTCCAACGCTCATTCCAAAGCCGCCATCTTTGCCCTTGAATGCCAAAATCGCATCGTAAGTCAAAAGCACATTGAAAATAAGGCCAGCGAAGAAAAAGTAACGATGTGAATTCTGAAGAAGTAATGGCTGACGAGTTTCACCGGTGTAAGTGCGATGTGGCTCGGCTACTGAACATGCAGGTGGCGACATCCAAAACGCGCGGTAGTAAGTCTTGCGGTAGTAGTAGCAAGTTAACCGAAAGCCAAGTGGGAAAATCAAAATCAACAGTGCAGGTGACAGGGTCCACCAGTCACCAAAAGGTGTACCGAGAATCGCAGCTTCTGGTGGACAGGAAGTCGCAAGGCATGGCGAATAAAACGGTGAAACTAAATGGTCAACGTAGTAAAACGCATTTTCAAATGCCCGCCACGTTGAATACGCAATAAATGAGACAAGTACTACGACGGAAATAAGTGGCTCTACCCACCATTTGTCAGTACGTAAATGTCGAAATGCGATTTTTGCGCGACCTGGTGCCGAAACACCATTTTCCATTGATTTAACAGCCATAGCCAGAAGTTTAGGGTCTCGAGCGAAAGCCTGCAGTCGTGCCTAGGAAAATCCGCTGTGATATGAGGCACACGGGAATGGCCAGAAATTACGGGCTTAATTTAGCGATACAAAGCCAGCGCTAGGTCGGACACTTCGCTGGCTATTTCAAGGGCTCCGGCAGATTCGAGTTCTGCTCGGTCCCCGTACCCGTAAAGCACTCCGATGCCAGGAATTCCGTGCTCTTTGGCCCCCAAGATATCGTGCTCGCGATCCCCGATCATCACAATCGAAGTACCTTTCGCCATTCTTAGCTCGGCCAAGGCATGCTCGATTACCAAAGCCTTGGTTGCTCGCAGTTCGCCGGTTTCATCAGAACCTGCTATCACCTCAAAGTGGTGATCCAAATTGAAATGTCGCAGGATTGCCACCGCTGCGTAATCAACTTTTGAGGTAGCAACAGCCAGGCGGATTCCTTCGTCATTCAACTTTGTTAGCAGCTCCGGAATTCCTGGGTAAACCGAGTTTTCGAAAGCGCCGGTTTCGTTGTAGTACTCGCGATAAAAGCGCACGGCCTCATGAGTATCTGACTCTGGGATGCCGGCGTAGTCCTGAAACGAAGTCCAAAGTGGTGGTCCGAGATATTTTTTTAACTCGGCATCGTTTGGTTTTGGATAGCCCATTTTTTCCAAGGTATACAAAACTCCATTAGCAACACCGAGGCCGCTATCAGTTAATGTTCCGTCGAGATCGAAAAGTACTACGTCCCAACTCATGCATTTCCAACGATCATGGATGAACAAATCCGAGTTTGTCGTGAACATCGGCCAGAGTTTTTGAAGCAATTTCTTTGGCTCGAATAGCACTCTTGCGCATTAAGTTTTCTAGTTCTGCTGGATCTGTCATGTAAGCATCCACCTTGGTTTGGAACGGCTCAACAAAACTTAGGACTGCTGCTGCCGTTTCTTTCTTCAAGTCGCCATACATACGACCTTCAAAACTCTTAACCAAATCAGGTATCACAGTTCCCGTGTATGCAGACATGATCGTAAGCAAGTTTGAAACGCCAGCTTTGCTTACTGGATCAAAGGAGACTACTGAATCTGAGTCAGTAACTGCTGACTTGATTTTCTTTTCGGTCGTTTTCAGCGGATCTAATAAATTGATACAGCCTGATGGAGAGGACTTACTCATCTTGGCTGTTGGATCTTGTAGGTCTTGAATCTTTGCGGTGCCCTTTACGATGTGTGCTTCGGGAACTGTGAAAGTGTCACCAAAGCGACCATTAAATCTAATTGCAAGATCGCGCGTGAGCTCTAAATGTTGACGCTGATCCTCGCCAACTGGAACTGCGTTTGCCTGATAAAGCAAAATGTCCGCTGCTTGCAAAATTGGATACGTCAACAAACCTACGCTTGCAGTAGCTGCGCCACCTTTTGCGGACTTATCTTTAAATTGAGTCATTCGGTTTGCTTCACCTAAGCCAGTGATCGAGGACATAACCCACATCAACTGCGCGTGCTCGGGCACGTGGCTTTGCACAATCAAAGTTGATTTGTTCGGATCAATACCAAGTGCCAGTAACTGCGCATATGACAGTAGCGTCCGGTTTCTAAGGGTCTTTGGATCTTGCTCAACTGTGATTGCATGCATATCAGCAATGAAGTAAACGCAGTCGTGGGTTTCTTGCATTGCAACCCAATTTTGGAGAGCGCCTAGGTGGTTGCCAACATGAAAACTATCGGAAGTTGGTTGGATGCCAGATAAAACGCGCGGTGTCATTCCCCTATTGTGGCAGAACGAACGACGCGAATTCGGGACACCCTTCGGCCATCCATCTCAAGGACTGACAAAGATCCAGCCTCAATCTCGATCTCGTCACCAACCATTGGAATTCGCCCCAGCTGAGCTGCCATAAATCCAGCAGCCGTGTCGTAAGGTCCCTCAGGTAATTCCATCAGAGTTTCCTCAAGGAAATCATCAAGATTTAGCAGGCCATCAACAACAACGTCTTTTCCTGGCGGGATCACGCCTTCAGAAGCATCTGTGTCGTATTCATCTCGGATGTCACCAATGAGCTCTTCTACAAGATCTTCCATTGTGATGATTCCGGCGGTACCGCCATATTCATCAACCACAATTGCCATGTGCGCATTAGTTGCCCGCATATCCGTTAAAGCTGGGATCACACGTTTTGTTCCCGGCAACCTGGCAACATCGCGAACTAAGTCGCCAACGCGGATCGAACGCTCACGGATTTCTGGATCTAGCAAATCTCGAACATGCACGAATCCCAAAATGTCATCTTCGGAATCATCCGATACGGGATAACGTGAGTGCGGCTTGTCAGCAACAATTTTTACTGCCTTGAATACTGGTAAGTCAGCGTCAAGGAAAGCGACCTCGGTTCGTGGAATCATAATCTCGCGAATTTCCCGATCACCTGCTTCGAAAACGTCATCAATGAGTTCACGCTCAGCGTGAGTCAAATCTTGGTGCATGGCAACCATGCCACGAAGTTCTTCGCCAGAGATTTGTTCTTTCTTGGCATTTGGATTCCCGCCAAGTATTCGAACTACTAAATCTGTTGATACCGAAAGCAAGGCAATAAACGGCGAAAAGATCTTTGCCATAACGTCTATTGGTCCGGCGAGAAATAATGCGTAGCGTTCAGAGTGTTGAAGTGCTAATCGCTTTGGAACTAATTCGGCAAAAACTAATGCTAAGTAGGCAACGACTATCGTTGATGCAATAAAAGAAACGGTTTCGGCAACGCCAGTACTTAGTCCGAAACCCTCGAGCCAAGGCACAACAATTGGTGCCAACCGTTTTTCACCATATGCAGCTGAGATAAAACCTGCCAGAGTTACTCCGACTTGGCCTGCTGCCAAGAAACGGTTTGGATTTTCAACTAACTTTGCTAACCGTCGACCCCGACGGCCGCTAGTTTCAGCAAGTTTAGTTACTTGGCTTTCTCTGAGAGTGATTAATGCAGTTTCTGCCGCAACAAATACCGCGCCAATGGCCATAAAGACAAAAACTGTGCCAAAAATTGGCAGGAGTGCGTTCACGCGACCAAGTCTACAAGTTAAATATCGCCGTCACCGGGGCGTGATCGCTCCATCTTTGTGCATAAGAATCTGCTCTTCCAACCACGATTTCTTTACTATGAGGGGCAAGTGCGGAATTCGCAACGTGATAATCGATTCTCCAACCAGCATTGTTATCGAATGCTTGGCCTCGCCAAGACCACCAGGTGTACGGACCTTCAACTTCACCAGCATGCTTTCGGCCTAAGTCAACAACGCCAACTTTGTCGAACCACTTATCAAAGTAGGCACGTTCTTCCGGAAGAAAACCTGCTTTGGTCAAATTTCCTTTCCAGTTCTTGATATCGAGTTCGCGGTGGCCAACATTGAAGTCACCACAGGCAAGAAAAAGATCATCAGCTTTCTGTGCTGCCTGAAACTTTTTGGTCATAGCTTCAAGGAAGCGATACTTTTCCTGTTGAACTGGTTTTTCCGCATCACCCGAATGCAC
>CAIYGJ010000226.1 GCA_903925705.1 uncultured Actinomycetes bacterium
ACTGCGCCAGTTGTGCAGCCATCACAAGTTCCCTCGACTTCATCGATTATTACTGAGTCCGAAGAACCTAGCGCAGCGGCTACTGCGACACCCGAAACATCTTCACTTGCGCCGGAACCAACCTATGAAGCCTCTACCGCATTAAAAGCCGCAAAAGCTCTACAGGTCAGAGGTCGAGCAGCAACAACTAACTACAGTCGGGATGCCTTTGGCTCTGCTTGGAAAGATGTAGATCGAAATGGTTGTGACACTCGAAATGACATTTTGAAGCGGGATTTCTCGACGGCTATCTTTAAGGCAGGAACCGGGGACTGCAAAGTTATCGGAGGCACCTGGACCGATCCATATTCAAATGAGAGCTATACGTTTGATAAAGCACCTAGTGGCGCTCAGATTGATCACGTAGTTGCCCTAAAAAATGCCTGGCAAATGGGTGCTGATTTATGGACAGACCAAATGCGTGTCGAGTATGCGAACGATCCGCTAAATCTGATCGTGACAATTGCTTCCTTGAATCAACAAAAGAGTGATGCGAATGCGGCTTCTTGGTTGCCGCCTTACAAACCAGGCAGATGTGCATTCATTGCTACCCAGGTGGCGGTCAAAACCAAATGGAAACTTTATGTGACGTCTGCCGAAAAAGAAGTATTCGTCGCAATTTTGAATAAACCAGAATGTGCTCAAACTTTGTTGCCGAACTAGAAATTGCATGCGTAAATGAGGCACAATTAACCCATGTCCAACCCTCCTGCAGTGCTCATGGTCGAGTTGGTTATGTCGATCGATCGCATGATTCAGTCCGCAGAGGCGGCGAAGGTAACACAAAGTCATTTAGCAATTCCGGGTGAGTGGCCCGCGCAAGTAGTTTTGGGACATGTTTCGCAGGTTGATGAACAAATTTGGATACCAAGAATCGCTCAAATGTGTCAGTCGCAGGTTGAAGGCGGCCAATCTCCATCCTTTGATTGGTGGGAACCAGACGCAGAGGCCACTTTCGAAAAGTTTCGTGACATTTCCCTTGAGGAAGCGTCCGCTTTAGCGATGTCCGCTCGCACCCAACTGTTATTGGCAGTAAAGGAATTGTCACCTGAGCAATGGAGTGCAACTGCCATCCACGAGGCGTTTGGCAGCATTGATGTTGCTGGCTTGATCATTCAGATCTTGACGCATGACGAAGAACATCGGGCCAGTTTGGTGTAATTGCCCGCGATTGCAGGTTTAAGTCGACGATTTGAAGGGTAATCTAAATCCATGAATGGTGTTTATGTATTTCTTGGTGTTCTTGCACTTCTAGTAGTAATCGGCATTGCGCAATACAACAAGTTGGTGCGCCTGAATGTTGCTGTCGACGAAGGTTTCGCTCAGATTGAAGTCCAACTGCAGCGTAGAGGCGATTTAATTCCCAATTTAGTCGAAACCGTCAAGGGATACGCATCTCACGAAAAGGAAACTTTCGAGAAAGTAGTGCAGGCCCGAGCTCAAGCCACTGCTGCCCAAGGCGTTGCCGCGGTTGCCGAAGCTGATGGAATGCTAACGCAGGCCTTACGCGGACTTTTGGCCGTAGCTGAGGCTTACCCGGATCTAAAGGCCTCGGCAAACTTCCTCTCTCTTCAAGAGGAATTGTCGGCAACAGAAAACAAGGTCGGCTTTGCACGCCAGTACTACAACGACACTGTGCGTTCGTTGAATGAGTCGATTGTTGCTATACCTGGAAAATTCTTTGCTGGCTTAGCAAAAGTCACTGCGCGGGATTTCTATGTGGTCGATGATCCCAACAAGCGCACGGTTCCCAACGTTACGTTCAACTAGGTTATGCACGACGTTTTTAGTTAAAGGGAAATTTTGTCCAACTTCAGAGCGCAACAACAAAGCAATCGACGAAAAACATATCTTCTTCTTGGAGTTATGGGTAGTCTGACAGCGTTTGTAATATACGCTTTCGCGATATTTCTTGGTTACACCAGTATCGGTGTTATCCCTATCGCCATTGGCGTTTCTGTAATCAGCGTTTGGGGCTCGTACTATTCCTCGGACAAAATTGTGCTCACTATGACGGGTGCCAAAGTAATTGATCACGATTCCGCGCCACAGCTATTCAATTTGGTTCACGAAATAACAATCGCTTCCGGATTGCCCATGCCAAAAGTTGCCATCGTTGAGGATGATGCACCTAATGCATTTGCAACAGGACGAGACCCGAAACACGCAGTGGTTGCCTTTACAACTGGCATTTTGCGCGTTATGGATCGTGAGCAACTGCAAGGTGTTGCTGCACACGAACTGGCCCATGTTGCTAACCGCGATACCTTAGTTTCCGCAGTTGCTGCCACTACTGCAGGAGCCATCGCCTTGATGAGTGACCTGCTGCTACGCATTAGTTTTTTCGGTGGCGGGCGTCGAGACGAAAATGGGGGATCAAACCCATTTGTATTGATCGCAGCGGTAGTCGCAGCAATTCTTGCACCAATAGCTGCAGTTCTTTTAAGGGCGGCAATTTCACGAAATCGAGAGTCGTTGGCGGATGCCACGGCTGTTGCCTTCACTAGAAATCCCACCGGTCTAAGACGTGCGCTAGAAACCTTATCGGCAGATAGCACTGTGGTGCACCAAAAATCTAATGCGGTTGCCCACCTTTGGATCGAGTCACCGCTTGATAACAAGATGACTTCAAAATTGTTTGCTACCCACCCAGCAATCGAAGAGCGAATCGCAAATCTGCGCGCTCTCGAGCAACGTGGCCCAGTTTCGGATCCCGTTTAGAGTTTTGCTGATTCGCCTGACAACTCAGAGAAGTCATGCAAATCTTGTCTAAATTCACTTGGAGGTTTGATGAGTCACACCGGTATTACTAGCCCTTACTCATGGGATAGCCCTTTTCACTACTCGCAGGCAACTGTTCATAACGGAATTGTTTACGTCTCGGGACAGGCCGCACTAGGGGCTGACGGTTCAATTGTCGGAGAAAACGACTTTGATGCCCAAGCACATCAAGTTTTTGCGAACCTAAAGACAGTTCTCGCTGCAGCAGGCAGTGATCTATCTAAAGTGTTTAAAGTCAACATTTACATGACGGACATGACTCAGTTTCCTACGATCATCGAATGCCGCGAGAAGTATTTCTCAAAGCCTTACCCAGCGGATACAACCGTCGAGGTAACTGCATTAGCTATTCCAGGGTTGCTACTTGAAATCGATGTAATCGCTTCTATAGCTTAGTTAGCCAGCGAAATCTTCTTCGCCTGTGTCTGGTTTTGTGGCTCCCGATTTCTCAGCGCAATCGACACAGAGCAGCGCTAGCTTGCGGCCCTGAGAAACGTGCCTATTGTAGAAATCTTTACTTGGCTTGCCACAATCGTCACAACAACTCAGGACCTTGGTGTGGTTTGAGAATTCCATACTCATTCGATTGTCAAAGATATATAGCGAACCATCCCAAAGACCATCATCACCAAACTGCTCGCCGTACTTAACAATCCCGCCTTTGATTTGGTAAACCTCTTCAAATCCTCGGCTTTTCATAACAGCCGACAGCACCTCGCATCTGATGCCTCCGGTGCAATAGGTGACTATTGGCTTGTCCTTTAAGTGATCGTATTTACCGCTCTCAAATTCGGCAACGAAATCCCGCGTAGTTTCCACATCGGGAACTATTGCATTACGAAATTTGCCAACTCGAGCTTCGTAGGCATTTCGTCCATCAAAGAAAACAACTTCATCGCCACGAGTTTCCACTAATTCGTGAACCTCAGTAGGAGACAGGTGTATGCCACCGCCGATGATTCCAGATTCATCAACTTTAAGTTCATTGGGAGCGCCAAACGAAACGACCTCATCGCGTACGCGAACAGTTAGTTTCGGAAAGTCATTGCCGGTTCCATCGGACCACTTGAAGTCAATCTTGCTAAACCCCGGATATGCCTTGGTCTTTCGGATGTAGCGCTTCAACGCATCAATGTCGCCCCCTAAAGTGCCATTGATGCCGTGCTCAGAAATGATGATTCGACCCTTCAAACCGAGCAGCTCGCAAAGGTCGTACTGCCAGAGCCGCACTGCCGCTGGATGAGGGATAGGTGCAAAACCGTAATAGAGGATGACCTTGGGAATTGCCATAGCCACCTCACCAGAAAGTTCTGCGCCGAATCGCAGTTTTTGTGTCCGAGGGGGGACTTGAACCCCCATCCCCGTGAAGGGACTAACACCTCAAGCTAGCGCGTCTGCCAATTCCGCCACTCGGACCGGTGTGCTGATCGTGCTCAGCCCCGTAAGAATACCTGCAAATCAGTATCTGGCTCAAATGCACAGTCGCTCCACAAATCAGTATTGGATTGCGCCAGACTATGGGTATGTCAATTGAGCCACTAGCAGATGTAGATTCCGAAGTCGTTGAGATTGTTCGCGACCTTATCCAAATAGATACTTCAAACTATGGGGATGGAAGTGGGCCAGGAGAGGCCCTGGCTGCTGAGTATGTGGAAGCCAAACTCAAAGAAGTTGGTATTGAATGCGAACGCTACGAAACAACAAGTGGCAAGCGACAAGGCGTAAACGCTCGCATTGAAGGCAAGGACCCAAGTAAGCCGGCATTGCTAATTCATGGTCACTTAGATGTTGTTCCAGCTGAAGCAAAAGATTGGACCTATCATCCGTTCGCTGCTGAAGTACACGACGGAATGATTTGGGGTCGCGGCGCTGTCGACATGAAAGATGGCGATGGCATGATTCTTGCGATGGCTCGATCATGGGCGAGAAATGGCGTTCAACCTGATCGCACAATTGTTTTCGATTGGTTGCCAGACGAGGAAGCTGGCAGCGAGCATGGATCAGGTTGGTTGGTTGAAAATCGTCCCGAGTTATACCGTGGCGTAACTCAGGCGGTCGGAGAAGTTGGCGGCTTTTCGCTCACGCTTCGTGATGACGTTCGTCTTTACCTAGTCCAGACTGCCGAAAAGGGTATTCGCTGGATGAAATTGAAGGCTGAAGGAACTGCTGGGCACGGATCTTTTATTAACAACGACAATGCGGTTACCAAGCTTGCCGAAGCTGTGGCCGCTGTTGGTAACCACAAGTTTGATCTAGCCTTGACTCCAACCGTTAGAGACTTCATCAAGGCTGTATCGGATGCGCTTGGCATGGAATTAAGTGCTGATGATCCAGAAGAATTGCTGGCACAACTTGGTCCAATCGCGCGAATAATCGGTGCCACGCTTTCCAATACCGCCAATCCAACAATGTTGAACGCCGGATACAAGCACAACGTGATTCCAGGCGCAGCTGAAGCGATGATCGACGGCAGATTCCTTCCAGGATATGAAGATGAACTAATCAAAGACATTGAAAACCTTCTGCCACCAGGTGTCGTGCTCGAAGATGTAGTAAACGGCATTGCACTAGAGGCTCCGTTCGAAGGCCCGCTAATCGATGCAATGGGCGCTGCGATCCGTGCCGAAGATCCATTCGGTACTCCCGTTCCTTACACAGTAAGTGGCGGCACGGATGCAAAAGCATTCAGCACACTCGGCATTACTTGCTATGGATTCCTGCCATTGCTCTTGCCACCTGAACTGGACTTCAGCGCAATGTTCCATGGCGTTGACGAGCGGGTACCAACTACCGGGTTAGAGTTCGGCGCGCGAGTAATGGACCGTTTCGTTCGAAGTCTCTAGCGCTGCTACGCCGTACGTTGTAAGTGATAAATTTTGCGACGTAGGCGAACATATCTGCTGCCATCTTGGTAGACGCGAACTCTTTCAAGCTCCCAGCGTTCAATTTCTGCCATTGCGGTCAGATAAGTTTTCACGTCCGCTCGTTTGGTTCCACGATGGAAATTCATTTCCCGAAACTCCCAAACAGCGCTCATTGATTCCATCCGAAATCTGGGTAACCGCGATCAATAGCTGAAACTTCATCAAGGGCTTCATGAATTTCATCGGGCAGCTGTGCTGAAACTGAATTTAGAACGACTCGGAGTTGTGCTGCGGTCCTGGCACCTATGACTGCGCTTGCAACCTGGGGTTTGGCGCTTACCCAAGCTAATGCGACGTCTATCGGGGTCAAACCAAGCCCTTCAGCTGCGGTGCACACTGCGTCAACGATCGCTCTGGATCGGTCATTTAGGTATGGGGTAATGAATGCGGAAAAATGTGAGGTGGCTGCCCTGGAATCTGGTGGGGTGTTATGCCGATACTTGCCGGTCAGAACACCACGACCCAGGGGAGACCAAGCCATCACTCCAACACCAAGATCAGCCGCTGCAGGAACTACTTCTCGCTCGATGCCACGTTGCAGAAGCGAATATTCCATTTGGGCGCTGATGACTGGATACTTAGACCCAAGTGCTGCGCTTGTTAGCTGCCAACCAGAGTAATTCGACACTCCAAGATATCGAACTTTGCCAGAATCAATTGCATGTGCCGCAGCACTAAGCGTTTCCTCCAGTGGAGTGTACGGATCCCAAGCATGAATGTGCCAGACGTCAACGTGAGTGCGTCGCAATCGACGCAACGTTGTTTCGAGAGCATTAAGAAGATGGCTGCGGCTGGCATCTCGCCTGCGATTAGTACGAACACTTCCGGCCTTGCTGGAAATCAGAACATCTGGTTGCTCGCGACAAAATTCACCGACGATTTCCTCGGACACACCATCGCTGTACACATCAGCGGTGTCAATAAATCTGCCACCAGCTTCGTAGTAAAGATTAAATTGATCTCTCGCCTCGTGAATGTCCGTATCCCGACCCCACGTCATGGTGCCTATCGAGTATTGCGACACTAGCAAGCCGCTCTGACCCAAAGATCGAAGTTCCATAGGTTCACGCTAGCGTTTGTTTCGGTGATTGTTTTAGAAGTGTTGTGTGTGTCTTGATTTGGTTTTGGGAGCAATTGTGAATGAGCAGATGTCTTGGCTACACGCCATAGTCTTGGGAATCTCGCAAGGGTTAACCGAGTTTCTGCCCATCTCTTCCACGGCACATACCTTGATCATTTCAAAGCTCCTAGGCTGGCCCGATCCTGGCGCCGCATTCACGGCGGTTACCCAAATTGGTACGGAACTTGCAGTTGTTATATATTTTCGTCGCGACATCATGCGCATACTAAAAGCTTGGTCTACAAGTTTTGTAAAGACCGAAATGCGATCTAATCCTGATGCAAAAATGGGTTGGTACGTAATCGCAGGAACAATACCAATCGGAATTGCAGGACTTGCATTTAAGTCATCCATTGAAACCACGGCTCGAAATTTGTGGCTCGTGGCGGGGACGTTGATAGTCATGGGAATCCTTTTGGGTGTTGCAGACAGGTACGCCAAACACACCAAGGTGGAGTCTGACCTCAACGCCCGAAATGCGGTGCTGTTTGGACTTGGACAGGCGCTTGCCTTGATCCCTGGTGTCTCAAGAAGTGGCGCAACTATTACAACCGGTCTTGTGATGGGATTCAAGCGTGACGTGGTTGCCAGATATTCATTCTTGTTGGCGATACCCGCAGTGTTTGCTTCGGCCGCGCTGACCGCCGGGGATATTTCTTCAGATCAGTTCGTCAATTGGCCGGCCACGATCGTGGCAACTGGCGTGGCATTTGTGGTCGGCTACTTGGTCATTTCCAGTTTGATGAAGTATTTGCAAACACGAACCTTTTTGCCATTTGTGATTTACCGAGTCTCACTTGGGAGCCTTTTAGTGGTTTTGCTCGCTACCGGCGTACTTTCTGCCACCTAGTTACCCAAGTTCTCCCAATAGTCTTTACTCATGGGAACTTTACTGCTGATCCGACATGGTCGTACTGAGGCGAATGCCACTGGCATTCTGGCAGGTCGCAGCCCTGGTGTAGTCCTCGACGAAGTGGGTAGGGCGTCAACTGAAGTCTTGTCTGAACGACTTAAAGGCGTAAACATTGCCCGCGTAGTTTCAAGTCCCCTTGAACGCACTCGCGAGACTGCATCGATCCTTTTTAAAGACCAACACGAGATTGAACTAGAAGATCGCTTCCTCGAATGTGATTATGGAGATTGGCAAGGCGCAAAATTGAGTGAACTAGCAGTTCATGAGTTGTGGCCGATTGTGCAGCAACGCCCTGATGAAATGATTTTCCCAAACGGAGAGTCAATGAACGACATGTCATCGCGCGCTAGCACTGCTGCCAGAGATTGGGATGCAAAGCTAACAGCCGAACATGGTGACAAAGTTGTTTGGGCCGCAGTAAGCCACGGCGACATCATCAAGGCAATTTGCGCCGATGCAATGGGATTACCACTGCGAAAATTCCAATCGTTATTGATAGAACCAGCATCCGTTAGTGTCATCCATTACTCGGAATCAGGTTCAGCGCTTTCAAAACTGAATGACACTGGTAGTGAATGGTTATCCAAATTGAATGATGAAGCAATAAAGACTTCCACCCTCGGTGGCGAAAGTGGGAAGATCTAAAATGGCTCGAATCATTCATACTTTCGATAATCCGCAACGCTTCATAACTGGCACAGTTGGCGTCCCAGGCGAGCGCACCTTCTTCTTGCAAGCCAGAACTGACCAGAGAATCATAAGCGTTTCACTTGAAAAGCAGCAGGTCGCACTATTGGCAGATCGGTTAACAGAGCTATTAGACCAAGTGGCGCGCGCCGAAGGAATTGATATCTCGTTTATGGGTCCGGCGGATCTAGAACCGCTAGATAATCCAATCCAGGAGGAATTCCGCGTTGGCACTTTGGCGTTGGGTTGGAATACCGATAGTCAACAAGTTGTAATTGAAGCTCACGCTTCGTCAGAGAACTTTGAAGACGTACCTGACCTCGAGGAAGACTCAGATTTTGGGCCTGATTTACTGCGGGTGCGCCTAACTGGATCGATGGCCACTGCGTTTTGCTCACGTGCAATTGCAGTCGTGTCTGCTGGCCGGCCGCCTTGTCCGTTATGTACTGAACCCCTCGACCAGCAAGGTCACATTTGCCCGAGAGCCAACGGCTATCTAAGGCGTGGGTAAGTTACGTTAGAAAACTGGCCAGGGGACTGCAGGCCAGTGCGGACTTGGGCTAGGCATAATTTTTTGAGCAAGCAAAGTGTCCAGCCGATCCACGAGTGCAGTTAATTCGGAATCATCCAAAAGTTCTTCAAGCTCGCTGCCATAAATCATTGACTTCAAGAGTTCTAAGTCCGCCAAGTATTGTTCAGGGAAATTTTGACCAATCCAACCCCACAGAACAGTTCGCAATTTATCTTCTGAACTGAAAGTCACACCATGATCTATACCGAATGTGTTACCAGAAGCATCTGTCAGAAGGTGACCAGCTTTGCGATCTGCATTGTTAATCAGAACGTCGAAAACTGCGATCTGTTGCAGCCGCGTCGAATCTTCGTGAGCCAGAGTTACTTCGTTACCTTCTTCATCAATTCCGGTAATTATCGTTAGCCAACCTTCCGGAACAGAATCGGGCGGGAAAATGTCAACCGTTGTCGGCTCAGCATCGATCCATTTTTGAAATGAACCAACTCCGTATGGACCTTCTTGAATTTTGGTTTCAGGTACAACATCCCAGCCAAGCAGTTCACTCGTGACGTAGGCTGCACGCTCGCGTAAGTGGAGAGTGTGATCAGGGAAGTCCCATAGCGGGCGCTCACCGGATCTAGGTTTGTAGATGAACCGAGTACCGTCACTTTCAACAACCAGTGTTGAGTTGGACGCATTCACCATCTGACCAACGACTTTAAAGTTTTCCATACCCAAGCGCCACGAACTAAATGATTCCAAGAACGGAATCAACAGCGGCGGCTACTGCGTCAGTTGGTTCAATTGCAATTCCGGAGAGCGTTGCGTCTGCCCAGGCATCAATCATCGCTATAGCTCCAGGGGTGTCTAAGTCATTTGTCAGTCTGTCAATTAAACCTGCGATTGGATTTGGAGCACCCAATGGTGATGAAAAGGCTAGACGCCAATTCTGTAGTCGTTCCTGTGCTTGTTCTAGTTCCGAGTCGAACCATTCCCAATCGCTGCGGTAATGATGAGAAAGGAGAACCAATCGAATAGCCATTGGATCGATTCCTTGCGCCCGAAGTTTAGAGACGAAAATAAGATTGCCAAGTGACTTACTCATCTTTTCGCCATCTAAAGAAACCATGCCAGCATGCATGAATGTTTGTGAGAATGGCCTCTCGCCAGTTAGTGATTCAGCATGTGCCGCGCTCATTTCGTGATGCGGGAATTTCAGGTCGCTACCTCCGCCTTGCACATTTATCCGTGAGCCAAGGAAGTGGGTGGCAATTGCTGAACATTCGATGTGCCAGCCGGGTCTTCCGGCTCCAAGAACTGATGGCCAAGATGGATCGTCACCTGTTTGGCCACGCCAGAGCAAGGCATCAAATGCGTTGCGCTTTCCAGCGCGCAGGGGATCGCCACCACGTTGCGCAAACATTTCAAGCATCTCACTCTGCGATAGGTGGCAAATTTCACCAAGGAGATCGGTTTGAGTCATGTCGTAGTACAAATCGTTTTCAACTGCGTACGCGAAACCCAGTTCTTTAAGCTTCACAACACTTTGTTCGATCATTTCAATCGCTTCAACAACGCCGATGTAATTTTGTGGCGGGATTACCCGCAGCGCTTCCATGTCTGTCTTGAAAAGATCTATTTGTTCAGTGGCTATTTCTTGCCAAGGACGACCAGTCAGTTTGGCGCGCTCTAGCAGGGGATCGTCGACGTCGGTGATGTTCTGGGTGTATTGAACTTGAACGCCAACTGCGCGCCAGAATCTATTCAGAGTGTCAAAAGCTACATACGTCGCAGCATGCCCCATATGAGTTGCGTCGTACGGAGTTATTCCACAGACGTAAAGCTTGGCGGTTCCTGAAACAGGCAAGGATTTCAATTGTGCAGATTGTGAATCGTAGGTCTGAAAATCAGATACCGAGAGATTCAAATTCGGAACATTGACTTCGTTCCAAGGTTGCATGTCTTAAGTCTACGAGGCGAACCAAGAGTAGATCTGCAGGGAAGTGCAAATGGTGGCGCAGGGTTAGTGCTCTCGCCGGCGTAAATATCGTTCAAATTCTCGCGCGATTGCCTCGCCTGTGGCCTCCGGCAACTCGGCAGTGTCTTGAGTCTCTTCCAAGGAGCGCACGTACTCAGATATCTCTTCATCATCAGTAGACAGCTCTTCGACACCAAGTTGCCAAGCGCGTGATTCTTCTACCAATTCAACGACCGGAATGGCTGTGTCCAACAAATCTTCCAGCCCTCGAATCAAAGCCAAAGTTGCTTTGGGGCAGGGTGGAGATGCTACATAGTGGGGAAGTGCAGCCCAAAGTGCAACCGATGGAATGCCTTGGACTTCGAATTCAGATTGCAAGATTCCTAGAATGCCAGTGGGTCCCTCATATTTAGAAGGTTCAAAGCCCGAGATCTCTTGCATCATTTTGCTCGACGTAGTGCCGCTAACTGGGATAGGCCGCGTATGGGCCACATCGGCAAGTAAGGCACCCAAGGTTATGAGTACTGTACGTTCGCCTAATTCAATGTGAGAAAGAATGTCCGAGCAGAACTGCTTCCACCTCATACTGGGCTCAACTCCGTGCACGAGGAATATCTTGGTGTCGGGAAGAGTGTCGGTGGAGGCTCTAAAGATTGTGGTGCCTGGCCAGGCAACTTCGCGGTCTCCAGCCAAACCAATACTTACCTCAGGCCGATTGAATTGATAGTCATAAAAATCATCGCCAGGTAGATCCACGATTTCCTCAGATTGCCAAACATCAAGAAGGTGTTCTAAGGCATCAGTAGCTGACTGTCCGGCGTCGTTCCAGCCGCCAAAGGCTGCGATCACTATGGTCGTGTCTCTTGGGAAGGATTTATCCAGTGCCAAGCACAACACCCAATTTCAGAAGCATGCATCTAGTTTATGACCTTGAGCAGACACCGGTTCAGCGAGTTTGGAAAAGGCTGGGAGAATAGGTCAATGGAATCCGTGAATGTTGTGAGTACCGCCAAAGCCGCAGAGTTTGCCGTAGGCGATCGGGTTCAACTTACTGACACCAAGTCGCGCAAACATACGATTGTTTTGGAAACTGGACGTGAATTTCACACTAACCATGGTGCGGTTAAACACGATGACCTAATTGGCTTGAGTGAAGGCTCTACGGTGACATCCACCGGAAACATGGTCTATCTCGCCCTTCGTCCACTACTACTTGATTTCGTATTGAGTATGCCTCGAGGCGCAGCTGTCGTATATCCCAAAGATGCCGCTGCAATAGTAGGGCTTGCCGATGTTTACCCAGGTTGCGTGGTGGTCGAAGCTGGAGTCGGTTCTGGTGCGCTGTCGTGTACGCTGCTGCGCGCTATTGGAGATAGCGGCTATTTATACAGCTTCGAGCGTCGAGAAGATTTTGCCAAGATTGCGAAAAAGAACGTAACAAACTTCTTTGGGTCGGAACCTTCGAATTGGCAAGTAACACTTGGTGACCTCCAAGAAGAAGTGACGGCACTCCCAGTTGCCAGCGTTGATCGTGTCGTGTTGGACATGTTGGCTCCCTGGGAATGCATCGACGCTATTGCTCAAGTTCTTCGCCCAGGCGGTGTTGTTATTGCCTATGTTGCAACGACAACTCAGATGTCTAGGTTTGTAGAGGATCTCCGACTCGACAAACGTTGGACTAATCCCGAAGGACAGGAGCTCATCGCGCGACCTTGGCACCTCGAAGGTTTGGCAGTTAGGCCAAATCACAGAATGCAGGGTCACACCGGTTTCTTGGTAACTGCCCGCAAACTAGCACCTGGGGTGATTCTTCCGGCTCGTCGAATTCGCCCTACGAAAGGCGGATTGGATACTGTTGCTGAAGTAGCGCAAGCAAATGATGTGGATGTTCTAGAGGAGGCAACTGATGACTGAATCAACAAGCGCAGACCAGTTGCGGGCACTAAACATTCGAATCGATGATTTATCTGAATCAAATACGAAACTGACCGCAACCCTGCGGGAGGCCAGAGAGCAAATCATCGGCCTAAAGGAAGAAGTGGATCGCCTTAGCGCTCCGCCAAATGGATATGCCATCTATTTGGGTCCTGCAGCAGATGAATTAGTAGACGTAACTATTAATGGCCGCAAGATGCGAGTGGCTATGGCTCCTGAAGTTGATCGCGAGACATTACGTCCTGGCCAAGAAGTAATTCTTAACGAGTCTATGAATGTGGTTGTTGCAGGTTCTTATGACGATCAGGGCGAAATCGTTATCTTCCAGGAAGTACTCGAAGACGGCTTGCGAGCAATAGTCACTGGACGAAGCGACGAAGAGCGAGTCATTCATCTGGCGGCGCCGCTTAGAGATGTCCCGCTTCGCTCTGGCGACAGCTTGCTGGCTGACATGAAAGCTGGATACGCGTTTGAACGTATTGCTAAGTCTGAAGTAGAGGATTTGGTTCTTGAAGAAGTACCAGACATTAACTACGAAGACATCGGTGGTCTTGGAGATCAAATCAACACAATCAGAGACGCAGTGGAACTGCCGTTTCTACATCCTGAACTATTCAAAGAGTATGAACTTAAGCCACCTAAAGGAATTCTGCTTTACGGACCTCCAGGATGTGGTAAAACCCTCATTGCCAAGGCTGTGGCAAACTCACTAGCTAAAAAAGTTTCAGAAATCTCTGGAAAAGGTGAAGGACGTAGTTACTTCCTCAATATCAAGGGTCCAGAGCTTCTGAATAAGTTTGTTGGTGAAACTGAACGTCAAATTCGGATAATTTTCCAACGCGCCCGCGAGAAGGCCAGCGAAGGAACTCCGGTTATCGTATTTTTCGATGAAATGGATTCACTATTTCGCACCCGTGGCAGTGGCGTTTCAAGTGACGTTGAAAACACGATTGTGCCACAGCTGTTGAGTGAAATCGACGGCGTAGAAAGTCTTGAAAATGTTATTGTCATCGGTGCATCCAACCGAGAAGACATGATTGATCCGGCGATCTTACGTCCCGGAAGATTAGATGTGAAAATCAAAATTGAGCGACCAGACGCCCAAGCCGCAGTCGACATCTTTGCCAAATACTTAACCACCGAACTTCCACTTAGCAAAGTTGATCTGGCAGAGTATGGCAATGATGCGCAAGCAACAGCAACAGCCATGATCCAACGCGTTGTTGAGGAGATGTATGCAACAACTCCTAACAACGAATTCCTCGAAGTTACCTATGCAAATGGCGACAAGGAAGTTCTCTACTTCAAGGACTTTAGTTCAGGCGCGATGATCGAAAACATCGTAAGTCGAGCGAAGAAGGCAGCTATCAAATCCTTCCTTACAGTCGGCGAAAAGGGCATTACGATTGAGCATTTACTTCAAGCTTGCTTGGACGAATTCCATGAGAATGAAGATCTGCCAAATACGACCAACCCTGATGACTGGTCGCGAATTTCTGGCAAGAAGGGTGACCGCATTGTTTTCATGCGAACCTTAATCCACGGCAAGAAGGGCGATGACTCCGGGCGAAGCATCGACACTTCGTTGTCACCAAATCCATTCGCATAAGGTTTCACAAATGTCAGTACGTCGAGTGATGGGTATTGAATCTGAATTTGGTATTTCGAACCCTCGAGATTCAAGTGCAAATCCGATGCTGCTATCAAGCCAAGTCGTCAATGCCTATGGCAATGAAGTGATGCCGAACCGAATTCGACGAATGCGCTGGGATTACGATGTGGAATCACCTTTGCGAGATGCACGTGGTTTTGACATGAGTCGCGCAGAAGCTGATCCCAGTCAACTAACAGATGACGATTACGGTCTTGCGAACTTAGTTCTCCCAAATGGCGCACGTTACTACGTAGATCATGCGCATCCTGAATACGCATCACCTGAAGTCACAAACCCATTGGATGCGGCGCTCTGGGATTGCGCAGGGGATCGCATCATTGAACGTAGCGCCAGACTGGCAAGCACCTTGACCGGTGACTTGATAACAGTCTACAAAAACAATACCGATGGCAAGGGCGTCAGTTACGGAACTCACGAGAACTACCAAGTACTTCGCGAAGTTGCATTTAGTGATCTCGTCAAATTCCTCACGCCATTTTTTGTCACTCGGTGTGTATTCGCTGGGGCTGGTCGGGTTGGAATTGGACAAGAAAACATCGAACCAGGTTTTCAAATAAGTCAACGCGCAGACTTTTTCGAAGCCGAGGTAGGTCTCGAGACCACATTAAGACGGCCAATCATAAACACTCGTGACGAACCACACGCTGATCCAGACATCTACCGACGCCTACATGTGATCATTGGCGATGCCAACATGTCTCAAAAGATCAACTATCTAAAGATGGGAACGACTGCGATTGTGCTCAGCATGATTGAAGCGGGATTCTTGGAGTTGGATTTTGAACTATACGACGCAGTAACTTCAATGCACCTGGTTAGTCACGACTACAAATTTGAAACAAAGCAACGTATGCGTGACGGTTCAGAGAAGTCTGCTCTGGAAATCCAGCAGCATTATCACCAAAGCGCCGTCAGATTTTTGTCGGAGACAAAAGAATCTGATGAAATGACTCTTGACGTCGTCGCACAATGGGGACGTATTCTTGAGGCGCTTGATTCCGATCCCATGTCACTAATCAACGAAGTGGACTGGATAACGAAGCTTTCTGTACTTAATGGATATCGCAACCGAGATCAATTGCTTTGGAGTGATTCTCGATTGGCTGCTATCGACATCCAATTTGCAGATTTGCGGCCGGACAAGGGTCTGGCACGCGTACTTCAACAAAAGGGAAA
Organism: uncultured Actinomycetes bacterium; assembly: GCA_903925705.1. Taxonomy (GTDB): domain Bacteria; phylum Actinomycetota; class Actinomycetes; order S36-B12; family UBA5976; genus UBA5976. Next base: position 15,743 of record CAIYGJ010000226.1, read on the forward strand.
GATGGAACTGCTGTTTACCGAGGAACAGATTGCCATTGCAGTTGCCAATCCACCAAGCGATACCAGGGCCTATTTCAGGGGTACTTGCGTATCCAAATACGTGGATCAAGTCGCAGCGGCTTCATGGGATTCAGTGATTCTCGATTTAGGTCCAGACGTTCCGCTAAAACGCATTTCTACACCCGATGCTCTAGGTGGGACTCAGGCAGCGTCCCACGACTTGTTTGAAACCTCGAAGTTAGCTGGCGACTTGCTGGCTAATCTAATGCCTGAACATGTATTGGCATAGGGTTTGAGTTACAGGATTAGTCTGGAGCCTAGAAAAGCACTGACTGCGATCAAAAGGAGTTCGAGATGAGCGAGCGCGAGTTTGCAAAAGGTAACTCTGATCGGGAACAGTCAACCGACTTTAACCCACTTCCAACAACGTCAAGTTCAGATCTGGATGTTACTGACCTTCTTGATGCCATTGATTTAGTGCTCGAAGAAAATGCCGAAGAGTTTGTTAAGGGTTTCGTGCAAAAAGGCGGACAGTAAGTGTTGTCAGGCAAGCTAGATAAACGGATCTTTGGTATTGAAACAGAATTCGGCGTCACTTGTACATTTCAAGGACAGCGACGTCTCACACCGGATGAAGTAGCACGTTACCTGTTCAAGCGCGTGGTCTCATGGGGCAGGAGTTCTAACGTTTTTCTAACTAATGGCGCGCGCTTGTACTTAGATGTTGGTAGTCACCCAGAGTATGCAACTGCTGAATGTGACGACTTCCACGATTTAATCGTGCAAGACAAAGCAGGGGAACGGATTCTTGCTGAACTAATAATCGACGCCCAAGAACGTTTGCTTGAAGAGGGTATTGAAGGCGAGATTTACCTGTTTAAAAACAATACGGATTCTGGCGGCAATTCATATGGATGCCATGAGAATTTTCTGATCAAACGTCGTCAAGACTATTTGGAGCAGATAGAGGCGCTGTTGCCATTCTTGATTACTCGGCAACTGATCTGCGGCGCAGGCAAGGTGTTGACCACACCGCGAGGAACTATTTATTCGCTTTCCCAGCGTGCGGACCACATGTGGGAAGGGGTATCTAGCGCGACTACACGATCGCGCCCAATTATTAACACCCGCGATGAACCACACGCAGATTCTGAGGCATTTAGACGACTTCACGTCATTGTCGGAGATTCGAACATGTCAGAGATGACAACATTGCTAAAAGTAGTGTCAATGGATTTTGTCCTGCGCCTACTTGAGACGGGAAATCTGAATCGGGATTTCACGCTTGAGAATCCCATTCGGGCGATTCGCGATGTATCTCATGACATCACCGGGTTGGCTACTGTCACATTGAACTCCGGAACAACCATGACTGCATTAGAGATGCAGTGGGCTTATCTTGAAATGGTTAAACAATATGTTGCCACTGGGGACATGAACATGACTAGAGAGCATGACATAGCTCTTGAACTCTGGGAGCGAACGCTTACGGCTGTTGAGACTAACAATCACTCACTTATTTCAAGTGACATTGATTGGGCAATCAAGAAGCAACTAGTTGACTCATACCGGGCCAAAAATGGTCTTGAATTGGACTCACCTAGAATCGCGCAACTTGATTTGATGTATCACGACATAACGCAAACTCGTGGACTGTTTTACTTGCTACAAAACAATGGTCGAGTGAATCGCGTCACAACCGACTCAGAAATCACAACTGCCCAAACCGTGCCACCTCAGAGTACTCGCGCAAAATTGCGAGGCGACTTCATTGCTGCTGCCCAAGAGGCCGGCAAAGACATCAGTGTCGACTGGGTACACCTAAAAATGAACGACCAATCACAGCGCACCGTCCTTTGCAAAGACCCATTCGCCAATGTTGATGAGCGTGTGCAAAAGCTCATCGAATCCATGCAAGAGTCCGCAAGCTCCTAATTGTAGGATTGAGGCATGTTTAACCGAACCTCAGTATTAATCGTTTCTGTCGCACTAGCCCTGGCTGGATGTTCTTCCGCTTCCAAGGAAGCCACTCCAATCAACTCCCAGACTGCAGGTAGCGGTTCAACCCTGACCGGAACTCCGGTAAGTGTTGCTGTATCCGGAGACATTGGCTCGGAGCCGACCGTTGCAATTACGCCAGGAGATCCCGTAACAAACCTAGAAGTCACAGACATAATTGTTGGCGCCGGGGATTCGGTATCTGCGGGTGCAACTGTTACTGCACATTATGTTGGTTACGGCGCAGCATCCGGTCAAATGTTTGATTCCTCATGGTCTCGTGGCGAGCCAGCAACATTCCCACTTGCCAACGTAATTTTGGGCTGGCAAGAAGGTTTGGTTGGCATGCAAGTAGGTGGCAGACGTCTGCTGGTAATTCCTCCTGAGCAAGGGTACGGAGATAACCCGCCGCAAGGGAGTGGAATTGAAGCCGGAGAAACCCTAATCTTTGTTGTCGACTTAGTTAGTTTTGAATAGTCTCAAGAAACAATTCATCGTTAGAAATTAGTAGATAGAGGAACGCATGCAACCCCCTGAGTTTGATTTTCCAGAAGGCCCTGCACCAAGCACTTTAGTTATTGAAGACCTGCAGGTTGGTGATGGCGTAGAAGCGGGACCGGGACAGAAAGTAACAGTTCACTACGCAGGTGTTGAGTACGAAACCGGTGAACAGTTTGACTCTTCTTGGGATCGTGGAGAGTCAATTGAATTTCCACTTAGAGGTTTAATCGCGGGTTGGCAAGAGGGAATCCCCGGCATGAAAGTCGGCGGTCGTCGCAAACTTACAATTCCACCAGAGATGGCATATGGCGCAGCTGGCAGCGGACACCGACTTTCTGGCAAGACCCTAGTTTTCATCATCGATCTTCTAGCTGTTTCCTAGATCATGGCGAGAGCACGTACCGAGCGCATGCTCAACTTGCTCTTTGTACTGCTGAATTCGACCACGCCGTTAACTACAAAGCAGATTCGCGAGCGAGTGCCCGGATACGTCGGCTCAAATGAAGCAGTCGAACGAATGTTTGAGCGAGATAAGGCAGCGCTTCGTGACCTTGCTATTCCAGTTGAAACTAAGCCTGTGGATTTGTTTCACGACGACGTCTTGGGATATCGAATAGATCGTTCAATCTGGCTGATGCCGGAAATATCACTGACAAGCGAAGAACGCACATATTTGAGTTTGGCTGCCAGCGCCTGGCAGTGTGCGCAATTGAGCGCTGCGGCTAGACAAGCAGTATCAAGTGTTGATGCAAGAGAACAGGATTCCGCACTTTCGGTTCCAGTTTCACTGGCTAAAGGTCGCAGGCACATCTCGGAAATCTTGTCAGCAATTGCAAATGGAAAAACAGTCACCTTTGACTACGTCGGCCTAAATCAATCTGACGTGGTTCGCCGGACAATCGACCCTTGGCGAGCTTTGCTACATTCTGGACATTGGTACCTGATCGGATTCGATCAAGAAAAGGGTGAAGTTCGAACCTTTCGAACCGATCGAATCGTAGGCGATCTAAATGAGACCAAACACGACGTTCTTGAACCAATGCCGGCTGACTTTGACCTGACTTCGGTAACTTCAAGCTGGGAAAGTTCAGACGGGGAAGTCACGATTGCCACTGTTTTGGTACGACCAGGGCGCGCCGCCTCGCTACGAGTCCTTGCGACATCATGCGTAGTGGGGGATGACTGGGATGAACTAAAGATTCCATACCATCACGAATCTCAACTCGTTGGTTTGATCGCTAGTTCTTGTGACGTTACGAGAATTGAGTCACCGGATTCCTTGCATAAGTCAGTCAGTCGCGTGATTTCAACAACCTTGTCGGTGCATAACAATGGCAAATGATCTCGAGTTGTTGATCAAACTACTTCCTTGGCTAGTAGCCAATAACGGTGTCTCACTTTCGCAGGTTGCAAACCATTTTGAGATTTCCGATAAACATGCTCTCGAACTTATTAGTCAACTTGTTGTCACAGGTCCTTCGCAAGCAGGTGGTGGACTCGTCGACATCGACTTCGAAGATGCGGATTCAATTTTTGTCTCGGACGCTAAGGCACTTGATCGTCCAGTTAAACTCACCGAGTTTGAAGCCTCTTCTCTACTTGGCGGCCTGCATTATCTCGAGCAGTTTCCTAACTTAGTTAACTCAGAAACGGTTGCTGGGTTGATCATCCCGGGAACGAAGTGGTCGGGAGTCATGAACTATGGGCATATGAGGTCGATTTCGATGCCGATGGCGGGAATGGTATCGTATACGTAATGAATTCCTGGGGTATGTATCTGAAGCGTATTGGGATTACCATGCGGTACT
>CAIYGJ010000227.1 GCA_903925705.1 uncultured Actinomycetes bacterium
CCAGTCATGCCAGAGAGCTTGTCGTACATGCGGAAATAATTTTGAATAGTGATTGTGGCAAGAGTCTGATTTTCGTTTTGAATCTCTACGCCCTCTTTGGCTTCGATTGCTTGGTGCATTCCGTCGTTGTAACGACGTCCAGCCAAGATTCGACCCGTGTGTTCATCAACAATTAAAACTTCGCCGTCCATGACAACGTAATCTTTATCCTTCTTAAATAGCGCAAGTGCCTTGATCGCATTATTTAGGTAACCCACTAGAGGTGTGTTTGCTGATTCGTAAAGATTCTCGATACCTAACCAGTTTTCAACTTTCTCAACACCTGGTTCCAAAATTCCAATCGTGCGCTTCTTCTCGTTTATTTCGTAATCAGTTTCTGCGCTTAAACGTGGAACCAATCGAGCAAATTCTGCGTACCATTTGGTTGCAACGTCTGCTGGTCCACTGATCAAAAGTGGAGTTCTGGCTTCGTCGATCAAGATCGAGTCAACTTCATCGACAATTGCAAAGTTATAGTCTCGCTGAACCCGGTCGGCTGGGTTCAGTGTCATGTTGTCGCGAAGGTAGTCAAATCCAAATTCATTGTTTGTGCCATAAGTAATGTCAGCGTTGTAAGAAGCTCGGCGTTGCTCTGGATTCATTTCCGAAAGAATTGTGCCAACTTCCAAGCCTAAGAAACGGTGCACGCGACCCATCCATTGTGCATCTCGAGCGGCCAAGTAATCATTGACGGTAACAACATGAACACCGCGACCCGATAGTGCATTTAGATAAGCCGGCAAAGTGGAAACGAGTGTTTTACCCTCACCAGTTCGCATTTCAGCAATGTTGCCTAAGTGAAGCGCAGCGCCACCCATTAACTGGACGTCATAATGACGTTGACCCAATGTGCGCTTACTTGCTTCCCGAACGGCAGCGAAAGCCTCGGGCAATAGATCGTCCAGAGTTTCGCCGTTTGAGATTCGAAGTTTGAAGTCTGCAGTTAGTCCACGTAACTCGTCATCAGACATCGCAACGTAGTGCTCTTCTAATGTATTGACTTGAGCTGCAAGTGACTCAAGAGTTCGCAGAATCTTTCCTTCGCCAGCACGAAGAATTTTGTCCAGAACACTCACAGATAAGTCCTTGCTATAAATCAGATTTGCGCAATTGCGCTGTTCTAATCGTAAGTCACGACCTGCACCGACTTGAAATCAATACCTATGAAGAAGAATTCCCCATTTATATGTCTAATATTTGGATAGTGCTTCCCTATTTGCAGGCTTTTATTGTGTTAGTTTCGAAAGGAAGCTTCCCCCATCGAACGTGAGAAAATGAATAAACTCGGCAAATCCTTCATGACATCAGCCGTTGTCGCCTGCATGCTCAGCGGATCAATGGGTGCAGCCCGTGCAGCGGATGTAGTTCAAGTTCCCGCTGGATTCACAATTACGGGTTCAGGTTACGGCCACGGGGTTGGCATGAGTCAATACGGTGCTCAAGGCATGGGGCTTGACGGTTTTACGGCTGCACAAATTCTTACTCATTACTACACGGGAACTACTGTCGATCCAGTTGTTTTGCCAGCTACCAATATCCGCGTGGGACTTCTGCAAGACCGTAAATTTGTTGCCGTACGTGGCGAGCTTGTGCCTGGCGCAGCCACAGGTGGTGGATTCAATATTGTTATCGACGCCGGTGCTCCGATTGTGATTGCACCTAGTGTGGCTGCAACTTTCACCACAGTAAACGGATTAACTGAAGTCTCATCCAGCGGCGCGGTGCTTGGCGCTGGATCCGTCATTACTTTGAACTGGACGAACATTGACACAGTTATGCAAGTGAAGTCTGGCGTTGATGCAGCTTCTGCGATCACGGCACTTGGAGTTGCTAGCTGCGCTACCAATGCGTGCTCGAGCAGATACAGATATGGAACTTTGGAACTAACTTCAGGTGCATATGACGATGCAATAGTTGATTTGGTTATCGTAAATACCTTGCGGCTATCCAATGAATACTTATATGGGTTGGGCGAAGTTCCATCTTCATGGACTGACGCTGCGATGCAAGCTCAAGCAATTGCTGGCAGATCATACGCGGTTAAGAAGACTAAAACTCGCAGTGGGTGTAACTGTCAGATTTATGCCACAACGCTAGATCAAGCATTTGTTGGATACAGTAAAGAAGTTGCCACGAGCGGAAATCGCTGGGTAGCCGCAGTGAATGCAACCATTGTCGACCCAAATACTGCTTATGTTGTGCGTTACAACGGTTCAGTTATCTCTACTTATTATTCTTCTTCCACGGGAGGCAAGTCTCAGCCAACTGCTGAGGTTTGGGGATCTGCTTTTCCATATCTAGTGAGTGTTGATGACCATTGGTCTCAAGACCCGCGCATTAATAACAGCAATTCAGCTTGGACTGACACGATTGATCAAGCGAC
>CAIYGJ010000228.1 GCA_903925705.1 uncultured Actinomycetes bacterium
ATGTTCGAATCAACACCAAGGTAGTCAGCGATAACGGAAAGTCGCTCACGGTTACAACTGATGGAGTCGAAAGTGCAATCGATATTGATTACGTAGTTGTCGCTATTGGTCGCACGCCAAACACCGACGACATCGGACTTGAAGTAATTGGCATCAAGCCAAATGCTCGTGGCATCCTTGAAGTTGGCCCAGACCTGTTAGTAACACCAAAGATTGCTGCAATCGGCGACATCACGCCCGGTCCGGCACTGGCTCACAAAGCCAGCGCCGAAGCTCACGTTGCAGTTGAAGTCCTGAGTGGTCATGATGCAAAGTTTGATCCAACTGCAATTCCGGCGGTTGTATTCAGCGATCCAGAAATTGCGATGACTGGATTTACGGTTGAAGAAGCCAAAGAAGCCGGATACCAAGCTCAAGCTGCGATGTTCCCAATGGCTGCTTCTGGTCGCGCTTACACCCTCGGCGAAAAAGCAGGATTCGCACAACTGGTTCACACACCAGAAGGCGTCGTACTTGGTGCCCAAATTGTCGGACCTCATGCGTCGGAATACATCGCCGAAGTGACTCTGGCAATCGAAATGGGCGCGAACCTGCAAGACTTAGCAGACACGATTCACCCTCATCCATCAATGAGCGAGACCTTGCCAGAGGCCGCTCGAGTTGGTTTGGGATTTCCAATACATGTTTCACCAAAACGCCAACGCAATACCTAAGAAGGGAAGTACGTTTTAACCATGCGTATTACAGAAGCCGATAAAAAGTTCCTTAAAGCCGAAATCGAAGTGCTTAAAGCACCAGAACTCGATTCCCCGCCAGCACAGCGTTTGCCTGAGGTAATCGAAACAGTTTCCAAGATGCTCTCGGAGATTGAAAAGAATGGCATCGATGCCGTTAGAAAATACTCCCGTGATCTTGATAAGTGGGACAAAGACTTTGAACTAAGTGCAGCTGACCTGGCAAAGACTGGCGACAAACTTTCACCAGAACTTCGCAAGGCACTTGAAATTGGTTCTGAGCGCACCAAGATGTTTGCGACCGAAACTCGTAAGCACTTGGTTGACTTCGAACTTGAAACCACACCTGGTGTTGTGTTGGGTCAGAAGTACATCCCAATCGAACGCGTGGGTGCATATTTGCCAGCAGGTAACTTCCCAATTCTTTCCTCAGCATTCATGACAGTTGGAGTTTCCAAAGTTGCTGGCGTGCCAATGACTATGGCTTGCACTCCGCCAATGTCAGACACTGGTGGCAATGATGCAGTTCTTTATTCCGCATACCTTTCCGGCGTGGACCGTACCTTCATTCTTGGAGGTGTTCAGGCACTTGCTGCAATGACTTTTGGCTTACTTGGTGAAAAGCCAGTAGACATTTTGGTTGGTGCAGGTAACGCTTACGTTGCTGAAGCCAAGCGCCAGTTGTTCGGCCGCGTTGGTATCGATCTACTTGCTGGTCCATCTGAAGTTGCTGTAATTGCAGACGAAACTGCAGATGCCCGAATGGTTGCTTGCGACCTACTGGGTCAGGCAGAACATGGCATGCAATCACCGGCTTCGCTTGTAACAACGTCACGCGAACTTGGCATGGCAGTGATCGACGAAGTAAAGCGTCAATTAGGTGAACTATCAACTGAATACATCGCTGGTCCAGCTTGGCGCGATTATGGAACTGTTTACCTAGTTAAGACTCCAGATGAGGCCATTGAAGTTATGGACACTTTGGCACCAGAGCACTTGGAAATTTTGACCGGTGACAATGACTATTACCTAAAGCACTTAAAGAACTATGGATCACTGTTCATTGGTGAATGGTCAACAGTTTCATATGCTGACAAGGGAACCACTGGAACCAATCACGTGCTTCCAACGGGTGGTGGCGCGAAGTACACATCAGGTTTGTCAGTTGGACGTTTCCTAAAGCCAGTGACTTACCAAACCTCAACTCGTGAATCCACAATGCAGGTAGCTCCGCACAACTCGGCAATTGCAGGGTTTGAAGGAATGTCTGCTCACAAGGCAACAGCTGATCTTCGTATTGAGTTATTAAACGCCGGTAAGTAATTGTAAAAAAACTAAAGCCCGCTTTCGAATATGAAAGCGGGCTTTAGTTTTACGTTTTATAGATCGATGCGAGTTCCAATTGTTATTACTCGATCGTATGGCAAGCCATAAAACTCGGTTGGTGCAACTGAGTTGCGGTGCAAGATTTCAAACAAGGCTTCAGTTCGATGTCCAAGTGATCCAGTATTGGATGCCAAGAAGTGGCGCTCGGATAGGTAGTAAGTTGCAACCTTTTCTTTGTCTCCGAGCAATTCACGTTCTAAGACGTCTGGCAAGTTAATGCTTTCCATGTAGCCGGCATAAATTGTGACTCGACATAAGCGATCGGAAATGTGGTCACACAAAACCGGAGTTGTACTGACTGGCTGGGTATCAGACTTAACAGTTACGATCACAACTTCTTCTGGCAATGAATGCATGACAGTTACGTGTGAAATCAGTGCCGCTGGAACCATTTCAGCCGGTGAAGCCATGAAGATTGCAATGCCTGGAACACTTGCAATTTCACCCGTTTCCAAACCTTGGTAGATGTCCTGCCAGGTGCGAGTTGATTCGCGCATTCTGCGGTTAAGAGCACGGTTACCAGCGCGCCAAATCGACATCACTGCAAAAACGAATGCACCAAGGGCGATTGGGACCCAACCACCATTCCGAATGTGTGACGAAGTTCCAATCAAGAAACTTATGTCAACAATTAGGAATGTGATTGTCAACGGCAAGATCTTTAATAGCGGCCATTCCCAGACCTCGCGCGCAACAATGTGGAATGCAAAGGTAGTGATGGCCATAGTTCCGGCAATCGCAAGAACGTAAGCACTCGCCAATGCAGATGAAGATCTGAATCCGATAACGAGGGCAATACTGGTTATGCCAACTAGCCAGTTAACGACCGGAACGTAAATTTGGCCTTCATGTTCAGCGCTAGTGTGGCGAATCGTTAGGCGCGGGAAAAGTCCAAGTTGAACGGCCTGGCGCGAAAGCGAAAATACTCCAGTGATTAACGCTTGGGAAGCGATAACGGTGGCGAGGGTTGCAGAAACAATCAGCACAATGAGCATCGTTTGGTTAGGGGCGAGACCAAAGAATGGGTTTGAGGCGGCTTCTGGATTTTTAGAAACAAGTGCCGCTTGTCCCAGGTAGCACAGAACTAATGATGGCCCTACCAAGAACATCCAGGCCCAGCGAATTGGATTTACGCCGAAGTGCCCCATGTCGGCATAAAGAGCTTCCGCTCCCGTGACACACAAAATCACGGAAGCTAAAATTGCAAAAGTTTTGAACCCGTTGTGACCGATATATTCAATTGCATAGATTGGTGAAAGCGCTTTGATAACTGCTGGCTCGGCAAGAAATCTATAGATACCTAATCCTGCAATGAGCCCGAACCACCACAACATAACTGGACCAAAGACGGTGCCAATTGCGTGAGTTCCGCGTGACTGAACTAAGAACAATGCCGCAAGAATTATGACCGTCAATGGAACAGCGACTTGTGCTAAATCTTCATTTAGTAGGGCCAAACCTTCAGTTGCAGATAACACTGAAATTGCAGGCGTCAGGACACCATCACCAAAAAGCAGCGCAGTCCCAACAAGAATCAAAATCAACGCGGCATTGTGTTTAACGGTTTTTGGACCACGGATTTTGCGGGGCATTAGTGAGAGCAGCGCGAGAATTCCGCCTTCGCCCTTGTTGTCTGCTCTCATCACAAAGCTCAAGTATTTAACTGAAACAACGAGAGTAAGCGTCCAGAAAAAGAGCGATACAACGCCGTAGATGTCGTCAACTGAAGAACCAGACCGATGTAGCGTTTCTTTTAACGCATAAATTGGGCTTGTTCCGATATCGCCAAAGACAACACCAGTTGCACCGAGAATAAGTCCCGCATTACCTGCTAGATGTGAGTGACTTGAACTTGTTGCCGACGAACCGGTTTTCTTAGACATCTGATTTCTTCCGTGTCAACGGTGCGATGCGCACCCTATTTATCTTAGACACATCACCCACACGGTAATGCACACAATCGGGCATTCGCCACTCCTTTTTGGACACTTCGCTGCCGTACTTGCAATGAACAGCGAACTAACGCTTATCGACAAGTTCTCTGATTGTGCGAATACTGCCTACATCTCATAGATTTGAGAGACGGAAGTTTTCGATAGGAGAAATCAAGTGGCAACAAATGCGTTACAAGAACGCTTTGGCACTCGATTCCGCCGAATCATCACAAACACCGACGACGGAATCCCACCCTGGATGGATGCGGTTGAGTCCGGAGAAACCCGAGGACTTTATCTCCCGCATGACGCTCCTTGGGTAGTGCACGGCGATGTTGCAACATTAATTGGCGGCATTCGTGCCTTGCTGATGCAGGCTTTGCACCCGGGAACTCTTACTGGAGTTGAACAGCACTCTCGCTATGAACATGATCCATTAGGTCGACTAGCGGGAACTACAAATTGGCTGACCATTGCAACTTTTGGATCAGCTGAAGCATTAGCTAACGAATCAGCTCGAGTGAATCGAATGCATGATCACGTCAAGGGTCAGTATGTAACAGGCCATGGTGAGATTAAGTCCTACAAAGCAGCTGATTCAGATCTTCTTGCTTGGGTTCACATTGCATTCACTGATTCATTTCTTACTACTCATGAACTGTATGGCGCGGAAGAAATTCCCGGTGGCCCAGATGAGTATGTGTCACAGTGGTCGAAATCAGTTGTACCTCTTGGGTTAACTAACGCACCGATGACGCGAGCCGAACTAAAGCGTGAGATTAAGCGCTACCGCGATGAAGGAATCTTGGCTACCAGCGAAACTACAAAGCGAGTTGTCGAATTCATTCGCAAGCCGCCACTATCAAAGACTGCATTGCTGGCTTACGATCGCATGTTTGATGGCGCCGTTGCTTCAATTCCTGCAGAATTTCA
>CAIYGJ010000229.1 GCA_903925705.1 uncultured Actinomycetes bacterium
AAGAGTTTGCTGCAGCACTTAATAGAACCGGTAGGCGTAGTTCATCAATAGTTGGTCCGGCCGAAGAAGTTCTAGATCTTTGGAGCAAAATTTCAGATAACTGGGGGCCTGCAAGAGAAGTGCGCGCTAGTCAGCCGGTGATGGCAATTCGAAATAATTCAAACAAAGAAATAGATCAAGAGGTTAGGTATTCAAACCTTTCAGATTTAGAAGAATTATTTCCAGCCTGCGTAGCAATGTTTACCGAGGAAGTTGGAATAAGCCCAACAGCTAACGGTGGCGCAAGTGCCTATCGAAATCGGATTTCAGAACTGGTTTCGGGGCGGCGATCATTTGTTAAGTATTTAGGATCCGAATTGGTGTTCAAGGCCGAAGTTGGAACTGTAGGTGCGGGAGTTGCTCAAATCCAAGGGGTTTGGGTTAAACCAGAATTTCGCGGAAAGGGAATCTCGGTGCCTGCAATGGCTGCAGTCGTAAAACTAGTATTGTCCGACTTGGCGCCTGTGGTCTCGCTGTATGTCAATGATTACAACGAGGTGGCATTGAACTCATATCGAAGCGTTGGCTTTGAGCATGTCGATACTTTTGCAACCGTACTTTTCTAGCTGAATATGATTTTAGCTGAATCTGATTTCGTTGACACTGTAATTAGTGAACCTGACAATTCATTGATCCTGGAATACATTGCCAGGTGTTGGCCTGCTGAGTCCAAGGCAACTCAAATAAACCCTGGTTCTTCTGTACGATTGAGGCACTGTTCATTTAGACCTTAGGAGCGCTAGTGCTACGGATGTCAACCCTGTTCTTGCGGACATTGCGCGAGGATCCAGCGGATGCCGAAGTACCTAGCCATCGCCTATTGGTGCGCGGCGGTTACGTTCGTCGAGTTGGCCCAGGTATTTGGTCTTGGCTGCCACTCGGGTATTTGGTTTATCGAAACGTAGAACGAATAGTGCGCGAAGAAATGGATATCGCTGGTTTTCAAGAAGTTCACTTTCCAGCATTGCTGCCGCGAGAGCCTTATGAAAAGACTGGTCGCTGGAATGAATATGGAGACAACTTATTCAGATTGCAGGACCGTAAAAAAGCGGACTATCTTTTAGGGCCAACTCATGAAGAAATGTTCACACTCATGGTTAAGGGTGAGTACTCGTCCTATAAGGATCTGCCCCTTTGCATTTATCACATTCAAATTAAGTACCGTGACGAAGCTAGGCCACGCGCTGGAATTCTAAGAGCTCGAGAGTTCGTCATGAAAGACTCGTATTCTTTCGATATCAATGACGCTGGTTTGGATGTTTCATATCAGCGCCATCGCGATTCCTACATCAAAACATTTGATCGCCTCGGCATGAACTATGAAATTGTTTCAGCAATGTCCGGTGCGATGGGAGGCTCAAAGAGTGAAGAGTTTCTTGCAACCTGTGAAAGCGGCGAAGACACATATGTAAAGTGTCCAAATTGCGGCCTAGCGGCAAATGTGGAAGCAATTGTTACTCGAGTCCCGGCTGATATTGATGCCACCGGAATTCCGGCAGCACACGTTGAGGACACACCTGATACTCCAACAATTGCATCGCTGGTAGAGGTTTCAAATTTAAGAACTGAATTACGCAGATCTGATCGGGATTGGCACGCTGGCGATACCTTAAAAAATGTAGTTGTTATGCAGGTTGATCTGGAGGGAAATCGCAAGCCACTAGTTATTGGCCTGCCAGGTGATCGCGAAGTTGATCTAAAGCGAGTTGAAGCGGCTCTTCATCCAATTTCAATTGAGGCGTTTGAAGAAGAAGACTTCAAAAAGCATCCAGCTCTAGTCAAGGGTTACATCGGACCAGAAGTTCTCGGTTTGAAATCTAATTCAAGCATTCAGTATTTAGTTGATCCACGTGTAGTAAAAGGATCCCGATGGATCACAGGTGCAAACAAGAGAGGCAACCACGTCTATGACTTGGTTGCAGGCAGAGATTTCTCATGGGATGGCGTGATAGAAGCAGCAGAGGTGCGCCAAGGTGACGGTTGCTCAAACTGTGAAAGCGAAGTAACCATTGCTCGTGGCATTGAGATTGGACACATTTTCCAATTAGGTCGCAAGTATGCCGAAGCACTTGATCTAAAGGTGCTTGATGAAAACGGTGAGTTAGTCACCGTAACCATGGGTTCATATGGAATTGGCGTTTCCCGAGCGGTCGCAACCATTGCGGAACAATCGCATGATGAGAAGGGACTCATCTGGCCACGAGAAGTATCGCCAGCCGACATTCACATCATTGCCACCGGACGCGAAGATGAACCGTTCGACGTCGCACTGCGAGTTAGCGAAGAGCTAGAAGCCAGTGGCGTAAGAGTTCTATTCGATGACCGCAGAGGTGTTTCTCCGGGAGTTAAGTTCAACGACTCGGAGTTACTTGGCATTCCAACAATTGCGGTTGTTGGTAAAGGCCTTGCAGATGGAGTAATTGAACTGCGCGATCGTAAATCGGGTGAACAAACTCTGATCCCAGCAACAGAATTTGTTTCAGAAGTTGTTGCG
>CAIYGJ010000230.1 GCA_903925705.1 uncultured Actinomycetes bacterium
CGAAAACTTGCCAGAGAGCTGCACCCAGATGTTAATCCTGGCGCCGAGGCTGGGGAACGTTTCAAAGATGTAACTTCTGCTTACGAAGTTCTGTCGGATCCACAAAAGCGCGAGATGTTTGATCTTGGTGGAGACCCATTCTCATCCGGTGGTGGATTTAACTCGGCAGCTGGATTTGGGTTTGGAGATATCGTTGACGCATTCTTCGGCGGTGGCGGGCAGCGTGGTCCAAGATCGCGAAAACGCCGTGGCCAAGACGCATTAATCAGACTTCAAGTAACACTTGATGAAGCTGCATTTGGTTCAACTCGAGAATTTGCTGTTGACACTGCAGTTACATGCACTTCATGCACCGGCGAAGGCACTTCTTCGGGAGCAACAATTGTTAACTGCACTATGTGTGCCGGTCGAGGCGAAGTGCAATCTGTCCAGAAATCATTCTTGGGTCAGGTCATGACTTCCAGGCAGTGTCCACAGTGCCAAGGCTTTGGTTCACTTAACCCACATCCTTGTGCTGAATGTGCTGGCGATGGCCGAGTGCGAACTCGCAGCACATTGTCGGTCCAGATTCCACCAGGCGTTGAAGGCGGCACCCGCATTCAAATGACTGGCCAAGGCGAAGTGGGTCCAGGCGGGGGACCGGCTGGCGACCTTTACGTTGAGCTAATCGAATTGCCACACCCAGTTTTCCAGCGCAATGGTGATCAACTGCACGCAACCATGTCGCTTCCTATGACGGCGGCTGCACTTGGGGCAACTATGGAACTTGAAACTTTAGACGGCACTGCGCCGATCCACATTAAACCAGGTACTCAATCCGGCTCGACCGTTACTTTGCGTGGACAAGGTATGCCACGCCTACGTAGTTCAGGACGAGGGGACTTAGTTGTCCACTTGGAAATCCTTACGCCAAGTAGTTTGGATAAAGCCCAAGAAGATTTGATCAGGCAACTGGCAACTTTGCGAGGCGAAGAAACTCCTTCAGCGCAATTACACGAACAATCATCAAGTTTGTTTGGAAAACTTAAGGATGCGTTTACTACCCGATGACTGCTGCAGAATTTCTGGTTAACCCAGGTGAGATTTCGAAAGAAACTAAAACCTTCACACTTGATGGCGATGAGGGTAGACATGCTGCGACCGTAAAGCGCATGCGCAAAGGCGAAGTAATTCACCTTTGTGATGGTCAAGGATCCCGAGCGATAGCAACGGTAGTTGAAGTTCACAAACACAGCCTGGATTTAACAATTGATCAATTCACTTTTGAAGAAGCGCCAGAACCAAGGTTTGTGGTTGTGCAGGCACTTGCTAAAGGTGAACGCGCCGAACTGGCTGTTGAAATGCTCACGGAAGTTGGGGCTGATGCAATCATTCCGTGGCGTGCTGAGCATTCGATAGGCAAGTGGGATTCCGTAGAAAAAGGATTAGAAAAGTGGCGTCGCACTTCACGGGAGTCAGCTAAGCAATCCCGACGTGCGTGGATTCCAGAAATATCTAATTTGAAAACGACCGCTGAAATTTGCGAACTAATGTCGCAAGCTCAAAGTGTTTTTGTGCTGCATGAAAGTGCAGATCAGGCTTTAGCAGCATGTGCAATCAGAGAACAAGGAACAATCATGATTGTTGTTGGTCCAGAAGGTGGAATCTCGCCAGATGAGCTTGCTGCGTTCTCAAGTGCGGGAGCCCGAGTTGTTCACATGGGTGCAAGTGTTATGCGTACTTCAACAGCAGGAGCGATCGCAGTGGGCGGGCTCCTTATGCGCAGCCAGCGCTGGTCTTAGGTCAGGTAATTATGAGTACAGAATCTGATTGCTTGTTTTGCAAGATTGCATCGGGCGTAATTCCCGCAGATGTTGTTCTGGAATCCGATAATGCAATAGCTTTTCGCGACATCGATCCAAAGGCGCCAACTCATGCTTTAGTAATCCCAAGAACCCACTACGCGGATGTCGACGAACTGACCGCAAGCGATCCAATCTTGACTGGGGAATTGTTAACGCTGGCTGCAGCTGTAGCAAAACTTGAGTGCCTGGATCACGGTTATCGAATTGTGACCAATACTGGCGAAGATGCTGGACAGTCTGTTGCCCATGTGCATTTCCACGTATTGGGCGGTCGAAGCCTGTCTTGGCCTCCGGGATAGCCGACTCACCCCTTTTGCTTCTGCCATAGAATTAGGTCAAATGACAGTCTCTGCTTCGCCATCCCACACCGTTGTGATCGTGCCAACATCCACACCCATGGTTTCGGTTACGGGTGCGCGCGACGAACTTATTCGGGTAATTGAAAAGTCTTTCTCTGACTCGGTCATTTTGGTCCGCGGTAATGAAATCACAATTGATGGCCCGAAACCTAGCGTTGAACTAATCGAAACTTTGATTTCCGAGATGTTAGTAATGCTGCGCACGGGTCAAGGCCTAACTCCCGAATCTGTGGAACGCTCCATCGCAATGCTGCGTTCTGATGTGCGTCCAGCTGATGTCTTAACCGCAAACATTATTTCCAGTCGTGGCCGCACTATCCGAGCTAAGACTCTGAACCAAAAACGATACGTGGACGCTATTGATGAAAACACAATTGTTTTTGGAATGGGCCCCGCAGGAACTGGTAAGACATACCTTGCAGTGGCTAAAGCCGTGCAAGCTCTGCAAAGCAAGCAAGTAACTCGAATCATTCTTACTCGGCCTGCAGTAGAGGCCGGCGAACGCTTAGGTTTCTTGCCTGGAACTTTGAGTGAGAAAATCGATCCATACTTGCGTCCGCTTTATGATGCGCTTCACGATATGGTCGATCCTGATTCAATTCCAAGATTAATGACAAGTGGCACAATCGAAGTTGCACCTTTGGCATACATGCGCGGTCGCACACTTAACGATGCATTCATTATTTTGGATGAGGCACAAAACACTTCTGCCGAACAAATGAAAATGTTTTTAACCAGACTTGGGTTTGGATCCACAATGGTTATCACCGGAGACGTTACACAAATTGACTTACCAACTGGCACGGCCAGTGGGTTGCGAGTAGTTCGAGATATTTTGACTGATGTCGATGACGTAGCGTTTTGCGAACTAACGTCAACGGACGTGGTGCGGCATAAATTAGTTGGCCAAATTGTTGATGCTTATGGTCGTTACGATGAAAAGCGCGCAACCCAGGATCAGCGCCCAGATCGTAGGAACTCGTAAATATGTCCATTGACGTTAACAACGAATCTGACTTTGAAGTAAACGAACTAGAAATTTCTTCGCAAGCCCAGTTTGTACTGCGCAGTTTGCACATCAATCCGGCGGCAGAGCTGTCCGTGCTTTTGGTAGATGAAATTGCCATGTCGACCCTGCATGAGAAATTTATGGACGAACCTGGTCCAACGGATGTATTGAGTTTTCCAATGGATGAACTACGCGCCGGCACGCCCGATCGGGTAAGTGACGAAGGAGTGTTAGGCGATGTTGTGCTATGCCCAGCCGTTGCTGCTCGCCAGGGCGAACAAGCTGGGCACAGTATGGAAGTTGAATTGCGACTGCTATTAACTCATGGAATTTTGCACTTACTTGGCCATGATCACGCTGAACCTGAAGAGCATAAAGTTATGTTCGGGCTACAGGCTCAGTTGCTTGCCCAATGGGAAGGTGAGCGCAACGCTCGTGGCTTAGTTTGAGTCAAAATGTTTCATTGTTGGTTTTGGCCAGTGCAATGGTTCTCTTGGCGGCAGTGTTTGTTGCCACTGAAACCGCATTAGCCCGCGTAAGTAAAGCCACGATTGACCAGCTTCGCAAAGACGGCAGTAAGCGTGCCGGTCGCCTAAGTAAGTTACTCGATGATCGAGCAAAATATGTAAACTCCTTGCTGTTTGCGCATCTGACGTTGTCAACAATTGCAATCGTTTTGGTCACTACTGCTTGCTTAAATATTTTTGTCGACAACAACGCGGCCCTGATTAGTTCTTCAGCGATCATGGTTCTAGTTGGCTACATTGTGCTTGGCGTTGCGCCACAGACTTTAGGTCGCCAAAAAGCTGACAAAATTGCGCTCTCAACTGTGCGTCTAACGCGCCTGGTGACCAGTGTTTTTGGTCCAATGAGTCGTCTGTTCATTTTGGTTGGAAATGCAATTACCCCCGGCCAAGGTTTCCGAGAAGGTCCGTTTTCAACTCAAGCAGAACTGCGGGAGCTAGTTGACATGGCTGGCGCAGATTCGGTGATTGAAGATGACGAACGTCAGATGATTCACTCGGTCTTTGAGTTGGGCGACACTATTGCTCGTGAGGTTATGGTTCCCCGAACTGAAATGGTGTGGATCGAAACTCATAAAACTTTGCGTCAAGCAATGTCCCTTGGACTTCGCTCGGGTTACTCCCGAATTCCAGTAGTAGGCGAGGGAATCGACGACATTGTCGGTGTCGTTTACGTCAAGGATATTGCTCGTCGAGTATTCGAACATCAAGAGTCACAGAGCACTGAACGGGTTTCTGATCTAATGCGTCCAGCATTCATGGTTCCCGATAGCCGAAGTGTCGATGAGTTATTGCGAGATATGCAGAGTGCTAGAACACACTTGGCAGTCTTGGTTGATGAATACGGTGGCACTGCCGGACTTGTAACCATCGAAGATGTAATTGAGGAAATCGTTGGTGAGATTTCTGACGAGCACGATGTGCTTGGACCAGATATTGAGGAACTCGCAAACGGTGAGTATCGAGTAAGTTCGCGACTTCACATTGATGATCTGGCCGAACTTCTAGAAATTGAAATTCCAGATGAGGGCGTCGATACCGTTGGTGGACTTATGGCAAAGCGTCTTGGCATTGTTCCAATTCCTGGCGCAAGTGTTGAAATAGATAACTGGACCTTGACAGCTGAATCAACTGCTGGGCGCCGTCATCGAATTGATACTGTAGTAATTTCACGAGACACTTTCACCACCGAAGATGAAGTGAAAACAAATGAGTGAATGGAATTCTGAAGACGACAAATTGGCAGTTCTGGCTAAAGGTGCACGTTCCCGCGTTCAAGCCAATGTAGGCGCAGCACTTCGGGATGAAACTGGCCGAACATACGCCAGTGCCGAGATATCAATTGGATCTTTAACCTTGTCTGGTGTGGAAATGGTTGTTGCTCAAGCGGTGGCATCTGGATCTGCTGGAGTTGAGTCTGTAGTTATTTCATCAAATTCCAAGATTAGTTTTACAGAGTCAGATATTGAATTGGTGCGCACATTTGCTGGCACAGGTATTCCGCTTTACATTATTGACGAAACTGGAAAACCTATTGATTCGCGATTAACGTGACAACTTCTAGCGATAATTCCCACGCACGACATGCGTCGCCAAAGAGTGGCAGACAACTCGCAGTTATCTCGGTTTTGCTGGCTTGTGTCCTATTCAGTACGAGCGCAACCGGCAGAGCGTATTTGGATTTTCCGGGTAGCAGTATTTCAGTGGGTGCTTGGAGGGTGTTCCTAGGCGGAATAGGTCTAGCTGCTTATGCTGCAATTCGATACGGAACTTCTGGGTTACGAAAGCTAATCAAAATTCCTATCGTCTGGGTTATGGCAATCGCAGTACTTTCTTATCAAATTTCATTCTTCATCGGCGCAGCACGAATTGGCGTTGCGATGGGAACGCTTGGCGCGCTAGCAACTGCGCCATTTTTTGCCGGACTTCTCGGTTGGATTGTTGGAACTGGAAAGCCTTCGGCGGTTTGGGTGGTTTCAACACTTATGGGAGTGGCAGGCCTGGCACTGATAACTGGCGTTAGCGAAGTTAGGGACAACGTCGGATTCTTTGCAGTGTTTATCTCTGGAGTTATGTACGCAATTTTCACAGTCTTTGGAGTGCGATTGACTCGCACTCATGACGTAACTGGCGCGGAAGTGCTTGGTGCAGCCTTTGGAATCGGAGCTGTTTTGTCTCTTCCCATTGTCTTGCTTACGAGTGCGTGGGTAAACACTGCGATTTTAGTCGGCTTTGTGCTTTACATCGGATTGGCAACAACTGCGCTGGGTTACATATTGTTTGGTAACGGTCTAACTCACTTAAGCCCGGGAACGGTATCGACTTTAACTTTGGCCGAACCAGTTCTGGCAACTTTGATGGGCGTTTTCATTTTGGGTGAAGCCATGAACTTTCGCGGCTGGATCGGTTGCGGCGTGATTATTGGCGCGCTTGCTCTTCTCGGTATCGTTGAATCACGAACCCCAACTAAAACATCTTTGGAGACTTCAAATGCGTAGTGGATTTACTTGCATAGTAGGTCGCCCAAACGTTGGAAAGTCGACATTGACTAATGCACTTGTTGGGCAAAAGGTTGCAATTACTTCTGATCGACCACAAACTACCCGACACACAATCCGTGGAATTGTAACTAAGCCTGAGGGTCAACTAATTTTGATCGATACTCCAGGTGTTCATAAACCAAAGACTTTGCTTGGTGAAAGACTCAATGCGTTAGTTGCTGATACTTGGTCTGAAGTTGACGTAGTAGTGATGTGTTTTCCAGCTAACGAAGCAATTGGGCCCGGAGACAGATTCATTGCCGAGCAGATCGCAGCGATACCCCGAGTTAAGAAAGTTGCAGTCGTAACAAAAATCGATACGACGGATAAGCAAGCAGTAGGTGAGCAGCTGCTAGCAGTTCAAAAACTTGGTCAAGATCTTGGAATTGATTGGGCAGAATTGGTGCCGGTGTCTGCAGTGGCAGATAATCAAGTGGACTTGCTCAGCGAATTACTTATGGGAATGCTGCCTGAAGGCCAAGTACTTTATCCAGATGGCGAACTTACTGATGAGCCAGAGTTAATCATGATTGCAGAACTTATTCGCGAATCGGCACTTGAAGGTGTTCATGATGAGTTACCACACTCAATTGCCGTAGTTATCGACGAAATGTCTATGCGTGCTGATCGACCTGACGATAAACCGCTTATGGATATTTTTGCGCTGATTTACGTAGAACGGGAAAGCCAAAAGCATATTGTGATTGGTAAAGGTGGAAGTCGGTTAAAAGAAGTTGGAACGCAAGCTCGAATTGCAATCAGCAAAATGCTAGGTGTCCCCGTTTACCTAGACATTCGAGTCAAGATTGCGAAAGACTGGCAGCGCGACCCAAAGCAGTTATCCAGACTGGGCTTCTAGAACTTTACTTAGTTTTATTCTGCTCGATTTCGACAAGTTCAGGAATCAAGTCATAGCGCTTGCTATATGTATCCATCAAAGCCACTAACGCCGCAGCTACTGGTACTGCAACAATCGCACCGACTGCGCCAAAGAGATTTGCAAAGACTATAACCGAACCAAATGCAATCGCTGGGTGAATATCCATCGTTATTTTACTTAGCCTTGGGGAGAGTAAGTAGTTTTCAATCTGTTGATAAACAGATGCAAATATGATGATGAAAACCGCATCCATTGGGTTATTAAAAACCGCAAACAACACTGGAATCAAAACTCCCAAGTAAGTACCAATGGTCGGGATGAACTGACTTGTGATACCTGTTATCAATCCAAGTGGTAACCAGTAAGGCAGGCCGATTGCTGCAAAGAATAATGAGTGCGCAGTAGTTGAGGCGAGTGCGAGCAACAACTTGGAAACTACAAAGCCACCAGTTTTCTTAACAGTGATGTCCCACGTAGTTACAACGACTTTTTGGGCACTTGGATTGAGTAGCGCACCAATCTGGCGCTTGAGGCGTGGCGCATCTGCAGATAGATAAAAAGAAAACAAGGCAAGTGTCAGGAGTTGAAATAATCCACCAACTATTCCCGAAATGATTCCAACGAATCCACCAGCAAAGTTGCTTACCCAATTCGCGATTTGGGAAGGTTGGACATTTAGTTGGTTAATCAGAGTATTAGGATCTAAGTTTTGGTTAAACGTATCGTTTACCCAAGTTGTTAAATCTGTCACTAAATTTGGTAAATCTAAGATCAATGATGATGCCTGCGAAAACAGCAGACCACCAAACAGCGCTAAGAATCCGGCAGCAAGGAACGTGATCCCTAACATCGTTATGCCAGTTGCTGAACCTCGCCGCCAGCCTCGATTTGAAAGCGCAGAAACTGCTGGCTCCATGGCAACTGCAAATAGCAAAGCAAGCAGGAGTAGCAGAATGAAACTGACATTTTGCTGAAATATCCATAAGCCCAACATGGCGGCTGCAGTAAAGAGAATGATTGTACGAAAGACCCATTTGATAGATGCCTTATCGAATCCAGTCATGTTTACTGGCTCTTTCGGTGAAGTGCTCATGAAATGAGGTTACCTGACCAATACCTTGGCCTTGGACGTGACACCATAGACACATGCCCAGTTATCGCGCCGAAGCAATTGTTTTGCGCACTCATAAGTTGGGCGAAGCCGATCGAATCATCACTTTACTCACTCGCGAACGAGGTAAAGTTCGGGCCGTTGCTAAAGGGGTGCGTCGAACCAAAAGTAAATTCGGTGCTCGCCTGGAACCGTTTAGCCGTGTTGATTTACTTGTTTATGAAGGAAAAAGCCTAGACATAATCACGCAGGCAGAGTCACTAAACGCGTATGGCCAAGACTTGGCTCTGGATTACACATTGTGGACTGCTGGACAGACCATGCTGGAAACAGCTGATCGCTTAACGCCCGAGGATTCAATTTCTGCAGAGTCACAGTACTTATTGTTAGTCGGCGCCCTCAGAACACTCGTCACAGGAGAGCACGCATCAAGTTTGGTGCTGGATGCTTTCTTGCTTAGGTCACTTTCTATGGCGGGATATTCACCGACATTAAGTGCCTGCGTGATTTGTGGAGTGGCTGGGACACAACCGTTTTTCCATGTTTCAACTGGTGGTGCGTTGTGCGTAGAACATCGAGTACCTGGAAGTGTTGCTCCGCGCCCTGAGTCTTTCGAGCTAATGCAAGCCTTAATGTCCGGGGATTGGGAAGTGGCTGATGCTTCCGCTGGTAAAGATCGAAATGAAGTCTCAGGACTTGTTGCCGCTTATGTGCAATGGCACTTAGAACGAGGACTCAGATCCTTGCCGTTAGTTGACAGGCAAGCAACTTGAGTTTCCTGTACATCACCGTGACAGAATTGAATCATGTTGCTTAACCCGCCGCCGCATGTTTCAGGAGTCAAGCCGCCAAAGATTCAAGCTGATTTAATTCCCAATCACATCGCAATAGTTATGGACGGCAACGGCAGATGGGCCAAGGAACGTGGACTGCCGCGAACTGCAGGCCACGAGGCCGGCGAAGCCAGTTTGATGGACTGTATTTATGGTTCATTGGAACTTGGTGTTAATTGGTTGTCGGCATATGCATTTTCAACTGAGAACTGGCGACGCTCCCCAGAAGAAGTTCGCTTCTTGATGAACTTTAATCGTGATGTGATTCGCAGGCGACGTGACGAAATGAACGACATGGGTGTGCGTATCCGATGGGCTGGTAGACGTCCCAAACTTTGGCGATCAGTTATTGAAGAACTTGAAGCTTGCGAAAAACTAACTGCAAAGAATTCAAAGTTAACCGTGACAATGTGCGTTAACTATGGTGGTCGAGCTGAGATTGTGGATGCAGTTTCGGCAATTGCACAGCAAGTTGCAGACGGAATGATTGATCCTAAAAAAGTTACTGAAAAAACCATTAAGAAATTCTTAGATGAGCCAGAAATGCCAGACGTTGATCTATTTGTTAGATCAAGCGGAGAACAGCGCTTAAGTAATTTCTTACTGTGGCAAAGCGCCTACTCCGAATTCGTTTTCTTGCCAACTCTTTGGCCGGACTTTGATCGCCGCCATTTATGGCATGCTTGTGAAATTTATGCATCTCGCGATCGTCGTTACGGGGGAGCTGTGCCAAACCCTTTGCCAGAAGATTAGTTCTTCTTGCAACTTCGGCAGACGCCAGTAATTTCTAAAGTGTGAGCAATTTCAGTGAAGCCATTATCAATTCCCACTTGTTTAGCCCAGATCTCAAGCGCCTCACCCGTAATTTCAATAGCAAGGCCGCACTTGGTACAGGTTAAGTGATGATGATGATCATTGCTACAAAGTCGATACTGGGATTCACCGTCAGTTCCGATGATCATGTCAACATCTCGGGCTTCAAACATCTCAGTCAAATTTCGATAAACCGTTGAAAGACCTATAGTTTCGCCATTGCTGCTGACCAGTGCGTGAATTTCTTGGGCGCTTCGAAAGTTATCTTGCGAAGTGAGCGCTTCGGTGATTGCTTTACGCTGCTTAGTTAATCGTTGAGTTGCCATTTTTAGCTATGCACCATATTCCCAATTGCAAACATGACAAGTACGCCAGCAACCGTAGCAAGCAGAGTCATTCGAGATGGCTTGCTGCTGTGTGCCTCTGGCAAAATGTGCGAAGTAGCGAGGTAAATCAGGAAGCCAGCAAACAGCGCGAGATAAAGTCCAAGGAAATTGTCATTAACAACAATCCGCGCACCTAAATATGCACCACTAATTCTGGCAACTGCATCGGCAATCAAAAGCATGATCGCTTGCTTTTGCCAACGCCCGGCGGAGATCAGCATGGATACGGTATTTAAACCATCAGTAAATGCATGAGCTACAACTGCAATCGCAACAACCCATCCCAAAGCCGAACTAACTTGGAAAGCGATACCAATTGCTAGACCATCGAGGAAGACGTGAATTACCATAGCTGAGGCGGCGATTACCCCAGTTGTATTGTGCGCATGTTCATGAGAATCGCTGTACTTTGAATCGTGTGGTTCATGTGCACCGGAGTATCGCTCGAGGATATGCAAAGCCAAGAAGCCAACAACAAACATGACCATCACTGCCGGAACATGTCCAATTTCTAAATTGCTCAGAATGAAAACTTCTGGAATTAGATCAAAGGAAACTAATCCAAGTAACAGTCCGGCACTTAATCCCAGTACCAAGTGCATCCGCTTCCGGGCGCGAAGGGCTAGGAATCCACCAAGGAAAGTTGCAAGTACGGTACCTAGCGCAATTAGAACGGCCATCCGAACTCCTTTATTGGGAACTGTTCCCAACAGTAGATTTAATGGGAATCATTGTCAATAAGCCTCCGCTATTTTTCGGCAATCCCATGCTGTAATTGGGTATGGGCCAAGCAAATAAACCGAAAAAACCAAATCCAGCGGTTCCAGTGGTGACCCATTCAGCTCTGCGCAAGCGGATAACTGACTTGAGCGCCCCTACGTTATTGCGGATCCATGCCCTGCCAAAGTTTCTGGTCCCGGGAATCATCGCAGTCTTGATGGTGCTTGGACTTTTCTTAGCTGCACCTTATTCGGGGATTGCTTTAACCGTTGTGAGTGTCTTTATTGGCTGGCTTATGTATTTGTCATGGCCATTACTTGACCCAAGATCGCGATTGATTCGGATTTTAGTATTTCTAATTTTGATCGCCGCTACGTCAGTTAAGTTCGGCGCTTAGTTTTCATGTTGGGAACATTTCATACCATTTGGACGTTTGATGTTTCAGATCCTGCCTCATGGAAAATCGAAGCAAATGAAGCGATTCAGATTTTGCAAGGCAGAAGTGGTTTTGTTTCCAGTAGCGTTTTTCACAATGCAGATTCGCCAGAGCGCTATCTCGTTAAAACCGATTGGCTTGACGTAGGTTCCTATCGACGAGCGCTTGGTTCAATGGAAGCCAAAGTTGGTGTTTGGCCGTTTCTTGCAAATATGCGCGATGAACCAACAGCTTTCGAGTTACTTACAGATTTCAGTTCAGATTCATGTATTGAATATGAGTCGAGCGTCAATGGCGAAGTTTGATTTCATTGATCGAGCTGATGCTGGGCAGAAAATGCTGGCTACGTTTAAATCAGAAATCTTGGAACACGATGTAATTGTCGTCGTCCTGCCTGCTGCAGGTGAAATTGCGTTGGCATTCGCAACAGAAATGACATTACCAATGCGTGATTTAAACGTTATTCGAACTAGAACCGAAGTCTCCATTCCGAGAATTGGAGATTTAGCAGGTTTAAAAGTTGCTGTAATCGATGATGGTGTCGAATCTGGAAGCACTGCGATGGCAATAGGCGCGATGCTTCGAGGAGCATCGGTTAAATCAGCAACGTTAGTTGTTCCAGTTTGCCCAAAGTCAGTTGTGCCATATTTACTTGCCGTGTATGACACGATTCATGCTGTGGTTTCGCCGCCTACGCCAAGCTCACTTACCCGACATTACGAAGTAAATTGAAGGTAAACCACCACTATTAAGCATTTCTAGATTGATTCAAATTAGATAGAATAGGGTTTCCTGCTACCGGCAACCAGTCGGAAAGCCTTATCGGATGTTGAGTTTCATGGATCGCGTAGACGCTGTAGTTAATCTGTCCAAACGTCGGGGATTTGTTTTCCCAAGTAGCGAAATTTACGGCGGATCCCGATCTGCCTGGGATTATGGGCCACTCGGTGTAGAACTTAAAGAAAACGTTCGTCGTCAGTGGTGGAAAGCAGTAGTCCAATCTCGCGAAGACGTAGTTGGCATCGATTCAGCAGTAATTTTGGCGCCACAAGTCTGGGCAGCATCCGGACACCTTGCAACTTTTACAGACCCACTTACTGAATGCACTTCGTGTCACAAGCGGTTCCGCGAAGATCACCTACTTGAAGAGTTCGAAGAACGAAAAGGTCGGGCACCCGAAGGTGGACTAGCTGGAGTTCCTTGCCCTAATTGTGGAACAAAGGGCGAATTCACGGAACCAAAAATGTTCAATGGTATGTTGTCAACCAATCTTGGTCCGGTAATCGATGAAAACTCTTTGCACTACCTTCGTCCTGAAACTGCGCAAGGCATTTTCACAAACTACGCAAACGTTGCAGCGTCTTCGCGCAAGAAGCCACCGTTTGGAATCGGGCAGACTGGAAAGTCATTTCGTAACGAAATCACACCAGGTAACTTCATCTTCCGAACTCGCGAATTTGAACAAATGGAAATGGAATTCTTTGTTCCACCTGGCACTGACGAACAGTGGCATGAGTACTGGCTAGAAGAGCGTTGGAATTGGTATGTAGACCTAGGTCTATCGACGGATAATCTGCGTCGCTTTGAACATCCAAAAGAAAAGCTTTCGCATTACTCCAAGCGCACGACTGACATCGAATATCGATTCCAATTCGGTGGCAGTGAATTTGCGGAACTTGAAGGTATTGCAAACCGTACTGACTTCGACTTAAAGGCACACATGGAAGCTTCTGGCAAAGACCTATCATTCTTTGACCAAGAATCTGGCGAGAAGTATGTGCCTTATGTAATTGAACCTGCTGCCGGATTAACGCGCGCAGTTTTGGCATTCATGCTTGAGGCATATGACGAAGACGAAGCCCCGAATACCAAGGGTGGAGTTGACAAGCGCGTTGTCATGCGTTTCGATAAGCGCCTTGCCCCTGTAAAGGCAGCAATCTTGCCGTTGTCACGCAATGCCGACTTGAGTCCAAAAGCAAAAGATTTGGCAACAGAACTTCGCAAGACTTGGAACATTGAGTTTGACGATGCTGGCGCAATTGGCCGCCGTTACCGTAGGCAAGATGAAATCGGAACTCCATATTGCATAACTGTTGACTTCGAAACTCTCGAGGACAA
>CAIYGJ010000231.1 GCA_903925705.1 uncultured Actinomycetes bacterium
ACTAGACCTCTAGAAGTTCAGCTTCTTTGTGCTTAAGCATGTCATCAATGTGACCAACTGCCTTTGTCGTTAAGTCTTCTAAAGCTTTTTCAGCGCGTGCAACGTCGTCTTTACCAGCATCGCCATCTTTTGCCATTTTTTCTAGAGCTTCTTTTGCGCTACGTCGAATATTGCGAATCGCGATGCGAGCATCTTCGGCTTTGGCCTTGGCCACCTTGATAAATTCTTTACGACGTTCTTCCGTTAGTTGTGGAAACGGTACCCGAATAATTGCGCCATCATTCGAAGGGTTTACGCCCAAATCTGAATCACGAATCGCGCGCTCAATTGCACCAAGAGCTGTTTTATCAAATGGTGTAACTACAGCAACGCGTGGCTCTGGGGTTTGAATGGACGCTACTTGCTGAAGTGGGGTCGGTGTGCCGTAGTAATCAACCATGATTTTGGAGAATAGAGCTGCATTGGCGCGACCAGCTCGAATCGTAGTGAATTCTTCGCGGGTAACTTCAGTTGCCTTTGACATTTTCTCTTCGGCATCTTTTAGGGTCTCGTTAATCATGTGCTCTCAAATCCTCTAGTGACTGGTCTTAATTAGGGTTCCGACTTTTTCTCCACGAACTGCGCGAGCAATATTTCCATCAACTAGCAAGTTGAAAACAACGATCGGCAATTCATTGTCGCGGCAAAGGCTTATGGCTGTAGCGTCGGCAACCTTTAGGTTTTGCGTCAACACATCGTCATGGCTTAAGTTTTCGTAGCGCTTAGCATTTGGATTAGTCCGTGGGTCATCGTCATAAACCCCATCAACACCCTTTGCCATCAAAACAACTTCGCAGCCAATTTCAAGTGCACGCTGTGCCGCACAACTATCAGTACTGAAGTATGGCGTGCCAAGGCCAGCGCCGAAAATAACGACTCGTCCTTTTTCTAGGTGTCGAACAGCTCGTCCCGGAATGTAAGGCTCAGCAACCTGGCTCATTGGGATTGCGGTTTGCACTCGAGTTGCAACGCCTTGCTTCTCTAGGAAATCTTGAAGGGCTAGACAATTCATCACGGTGCCGAGCATGCCCATGTAGTCAGCGCGAGCGCGATCCATACCGCGCTCAGCAAGCTGAGCCCCTCGGAAGTAATTGCCACCACCGATTACAACTGCGACCTCTGCCCCAGACTGAACAACTTCTGTAATTTGGCGGGCAATATCATTTACGACATCGGGGTCAACGCCTAATTTGCCTTCACCTGCAAAAGCTTCGCCGGAAAGCTTTAAGAGCACTCGCTTCCAGCCACCTTGTGGGACACCAGGCCAGATTTCTAATTTTTCAGATGCGCTCACGTCCTCAATCTTGCCTTATCTGTCACGGAAAGTCTGCATTGCCCCCAAAAACCTGATTCCCAAAATACTTACCCCCACAAAATACTTCAGGCGCTACCCCACTGGCTGGATCACAGTCAGGAGGTAGCGCCTAAAGAGACTAGGAAATGCTAGTTAGCCAGCAATTTCAATCCGGGTAAAGCTGGTGACAGTTGTACCGGCTTCCTTAAGAACTTGTTCAACCGACTTTTTGTTATCGATTACTGAGGACTGCTCTAACAAACAATTGTCTTTGAAGAACCCGTTTACGCGGCCTTCAACAATCTTTGGAAGGGCGCCTTCTGGCTTTCCTTCTTCTTTAGCTGTCTCAAGTGCAATGTGCTTTTCGTTTTCAACTACGTCTGCCGGCACTTCATCCCGAGTTAAGTAAGTTGGGCGCATAGCAGCAATTTGCATAGCAGTGGCGCGCGCTGTTTCTTCAGAACCTGAATA
Organism: uncultured Actinomycetes bacterium; assembly: GCA_903925705.1. GTDB lineage: Bacteria > Actinomycetota > Actinomycetes > S36-B12 > UBA5976 > UBA5976. The sequence continues at coordinate 1,805 of CAIYGJ010000231.1, forward strand.
AGAAACAAGAACGCCTACAGCAGGAGGTAGGTCTGCGGAGCGGCGGTGCATGTAAACCGCAACATCACCTTCGTGATTAGCAACGCGACCAAGTTCGATCTTTTCGCCAATTACTACAGCCATGTCAGCAACTGCCTGTTCGACAGTTTTTCCACTGCCAAGTGTTAGTGCTGCTGCGGCTGCTGAATCTTTAGCACCGGCTGACTTAACGGCTGCGGCGATTTCATCGCCAAGCTTGATGAAGTCTTCACTCTTTGCAACAAAGTCGGTTTCGCAAAGTAGTTCCACAAGTACGCCCTCATCTTGGGCAACAATGCCTGCTGATGTTTCGCGCTCGGCACCACGCTTTGCAGCTTTTGCAGCACCAGAGATTCGAAGAATCTCAACGGCCTTATCAAAATCACCAGCTGATTCTTCAAGTGCTTTCTTGCACTCCATCATTCCGGCGCCAGTATTGTCGCGAAGTTTCTTTACGTCCGCGGCTGAAATAGACATGAATTAGTTCCTTTTATGTTTTGGGGTCAGTATGAAAATTTTGCAACTGCGGGCAGTTAATTACCCGCAGTTACGAATGCTTATTCAGCAGCAGGTGCTTCAATTGCAGGAGACTCAGCTGCAGGTGCTTCGGCAGCAGGAGCATCAGCTGGGGCCGCATCAGCAGATCCAGTTAGAAGTTCCTTCTCCCAATCAGCAAGTGGCTCTACGGCTGCGTCTGCAGGTGCACCAGCAACTGCACCGCCAGCGCGTGCCATCAAGCCATCAGCAATTGCGTCAGCAATCACGTGAGTTAGCAAGCCAACTGCGCGAAGTGCATCGTCATTTCCTGGAATTGGGTAGTCCACAACATCTGGATCACAGTTGGTGTCAAGAATGCCAACAACTGGGATGTTTAGTTTGTGGGCTTCGCCAACTGCAATGTGCTCTTTGTTTGTGTCAACAACCCAAATTGCACTTGGAAGTTTCTGCATGTCACGAATACCAGTTAGAACAAGTTCCAACTTTTCTTTTTCGCGACGAAGAACTAGAAGTTCTTTCTTGGTCAGACCTGAACCAGCAACATCATCAAAGTTGATTTGCTCTAGTTCTTTCATGCGAGAAATACGCTTTGAAACGGTCTGGAAGTTTGTAAGCATTCCACCTAACCAACGGTGGTTTACGTATGGCATACCAACACGAGCTGCTTCAGTTGCAATTGCTTCCTGAGCCTGCTTCTTGGTGCCAACGAAAAGAACGGTGCCACCGTGAGCTACGGTTTCGCGAACGAATTCGTATGCGCGGTCAATGTAAGCAAGTGACTGCTGCAAGTCGATGATGTAAATGCCATTGCGCTCAGTGAAAATAAAGCGCTTCATTTTTGGGTTCCAGCGGCGGGTCTGGTGTCCGAAATGAACACCATTATCCAGCAGCTGTCGCGTCGATACGACGGCCATGGTTGTACTCCTATTTCTTAGGCTGGGATAAACCAACCTCATTGCGGTTTGTATGACTTCGGTTGAAGTCATCCTTGGTTCTCGTGTCGGAGACCGCCCGTTGCCAGGACCGATGGTCTAACGATTCACTTTGTTGAACCTGTGAAGTCACCTATTGCTAGGTGCATCCCTTAGTTTACGGGGATTTTGCGGACCCTAAAACCACAGGTCCAGGCATTCCACAGCAGGCTTAGTGAGATTGGGGTCCTCTCGATTCCAAGCGATCCTTGTCCCATGAAATGTCTACTTTCTGGCCGAAAACTCAGAGTTTTACTAATAATTGCCTTGGTTGCTGCTGGATTGGTCCAACTCAGCCCAGCCCATGGTGCAAAGCAATGGGACTGGCCCGTGAAACCAGCCCGGCTCAGCTTGGGATTTGATCGGCCACCTCAGAATTGGCTGCCTGGGCATCGCGGGGTTGATCTTGTGGGACGAAGCGGCGAGCAAGTTTTCGCCGCAGGCAATGGCGTAGTCACCTTTGCAGGCCTAGTTGCCGGTAAAGGCGTGGTGGTGGTCAATCACGGAACGGTTCGCACTACTTACGAACCTGTGAGCGCTTCCGCAATAGTTGGATCGCGAGTTCGAGTTGGTGACGTGATTGGAACACTTGCTACTGGCGAAAGTCATTGCTCAACGAAAACAACAGTTAGCTGTTTACATTGGGGATTAATTCGAGGTGAGCAATATTTAAATCCGCTATCTCTGGTTCAGAAGCGAGTTCGGTTATTGCCTAAGCAAGAATTTAAGCTCGTGGGTGTGCCTGTTCAAATACAGCGCGGAGACGGTCCATTGATACGTGGGTATAAAGCTGTGTAGTTGCCAAACTGGAGTGTCCAAGAATTTCTTGAACTGCCCGAATGTCCGCGCCACCTTCAATTAAGTGAGTCGCAGCTGAATGGCGTAAACCATGCGGGCCAAGATCTGGCACACCTTCAAGACTTGATAAAACTTCGTGCACCATCGTGCGCACTACTCGCTGATCAATTCGTTTTCCACGTTGACCCAAGAACAATGCAGCACCACTTGAATCGTTAGCTAATGCAGGTCTTGATATTGCTAAATAGTTCTCGACAGTTTTTTCTGCGATTGCACCATATGGAACAACTCGCTCCTTCGAGCCTTTACCCAAAACCCTGATGGTTCGTCGAGATGGATCAAGGTCGTGGATATCTAGACCAACTAGTTCGCCAACTCGAATTCCGGTTGCATACAAAAGTTCCAGCATTGCTTGGTCGCGAATGTGAGTTGGTGAATTGTCATCTGCGCGCAGCGCCGCACGTTCCATCAAATTCTCGGCCTGATTTTGTTGCAAGATGTGCGGCAACTTTTTGCTAACTTTTGGAATGACCAACGCACTTGCTGGGTCTTCCGTAATCAACTTGGTGTGAGTAGCCCAGGCAAAAAACATTCGAATCGCAGTTGCTCGGCGAGCGATAGTCGCCGAGGAAAGTCCGGCTACTCGTTGACTGGCCAGCCAGCCGCGCAGTTCCACAATTCCAATGTCCTGCAATTCTTGGCAACCACGGGATTGAACAAATAGAAATAAGTTATCGAGGTCTTTGCGATATGCCTTGGAGGTATTAACACTTCGGCCAAGTTCAAGCTCAACGTGTTGAATGAATCGAGCGCTGGCTGAACCAAAGTTCGCGCTGATTTCCTCCAACTCGGTATTTTGCATAACTCCACCGTTGCAAGCCTTACGCAAAATAGCAAGGACATTACCCCAATCCCGGCCAACTAGCTTTAGCTAAGTCAGTCTCCAGCCCTGATTTGAAAGCGAGATGAGTTTTCGAACTTCCAAAATTGATAAAGCGGCTTGTAAGTCGGGGAAATCAACTTCTGAGCCAAAGTGCAACGCCAATTCATGAGTTGATCTTGGACCGCCGGAAAGAAGCCCAACGATTGCGCCATCAAGTAAGCCCAACTGCACTGGAATGGTTGGAGATTTGAAGTCTTGAAATATGTCATCGATGTTGGTGGCGATCTTCATCATGTTGTCTCGAATCGCAGCGTGCACCCCAGCTGAAGTGGCGCTGGTAATTGGTCCAGGTATCCCCCAGATCTGGCGATTCAATACGTGTGCCCAGTTCGCTGTGGAGAGCGAACCTGACCGAAGGGCTGCCTCGACAACGACTGTGGACTGCGACAGCGCTGCGATCAGACGATTTCTAATTAGGAATCGATGTTTATGTGGTTTGGCTCCGGGCGGCGCCTCACTTACCACCACACCAGAGTCAGTAACGGTAGAGAGCAGGCCTCGATGTGAAACGGGATAGGCAACATCAACTCCACACGCTAAAACCGCAATGGTGCTGCCTTGACCAGCTAAAGATCCGCGATGTGCTGCGGCATCTATGCCATAAGCCGCGCCCGAAATAACGCCAACGTTCTCTTTTGCTGCCTGCACGCTTATCTCGTGTGCAATTCGTTGACCATAAGTAGTTGCAGATCGCGCGCCTACAACTGCCAAACTTCGATGCGTGATTTCAGAAAGCGAGCCTTCGCCTGTGCACCAGAGACCAACCGGAGCTGCAGTGTCCAGATCATTAAGTGAATCTGGCCACTCGTCATCGACGGGAGTAATGAATCTGCCGCGAACTGAATTTAGAGATTTCACTGCTTGTTCGATTAATGCAGAGTTCAAAACCCGATCAATTGAATTACACATGGCTTCTGCGCCATTGCCACTTTGCCAGCGCTCAATTGCCTGCGCAGCGCCAAATTCTGCTACTGCTTGCCCCACGCGTTCATCGCCCGGCTCGCCAGCAATTGAAATTATGAGTCGCGCTTGCCGATCTGTTAACTGGCTTGCCATGAGCCATTCCCATCTCGATACATGAGCGCCGCCGCAACATCTGTTTCAGTTGGAGTGTCGTGACCCCGTAAATCGGCAATCGTCCAAGCGACCCGAAGGATTCGATCTGCGCCGCGCGCCGATATTTCTAATGAGTCATTCGCTAACAGTTCGCGCGCACTGTCTGAAACGGGATATCTTCGGCGCAGCATTGGGCCGGGAACTTGAGAATTAATCTTCCAAGGTTCGTCTCTAAATCTGTGTGCTGCTCGTGCTCTGGCGTTGGCCACACGGTCGGCAACAATATTGGTACCTTCAAGTTCACCGGAACTTGGATCAAGCTCCGCGAGACTTGGACGCTCAAGGGTTACGCGCAGATCAATTCGATCTAACAGTGGCCCAGAGAGTCGAGAGAAATATCTGCGGCGGACTTGCGACGAGCAACTGCATTGCGCTCCAGTCCCGATAAATTTTCCGCAAGGACAGGGATTGGATGCAAGCACCAATTGAAATCTTGCAGGCAAAACGGTTTGAAAACCTGATCTGGCGATAGTGACGACTCCAGATTCAAGGGGTTGGCGCAATGCATCGAGAACAGATCGCTCGAACTCGGCGGCCTCATCTAAACAAAGCACGCCGTGGTTTGCCATCGTGACCATGCCAACTCGTACCGCATTGCTGCCACCTCCAATCAACGCGGCTTTGGTCGTCGTGTGATGCGGCGCTTGAAATGGCGGCGTTCTAATCAGCCCTTGCCCGGCACTCAATGCGCCCGCAGCTGAATAGATCGCAGTAACTTCGACAGCTTGGTCATCCGTCAATTTAGGAAGAAGTCCGGGCAATCTTTGCGCCAACATGGTTTTTCCGACTCCGGGAGAACCTAGGAATGCCAAATGGTGCCCACCGGCTGCGGCTACCTCTAAGGCGTGACGGGCATTTGATTGCCCCCGAACTTCACAAAGATCTGGAATTGTTTCTTCGATGAATTCAATCGGTAAAGGTAGATCCTCGGTAATTTCCTCACCTCGTAAGAAGGCAACTGCATCCGACAGACTTTTCACGCCTATGACTTTTAGGTCGGGCACTAATTGAGCTTCGTTGACTTGTGATTGCGGAACTATCAAAGTGTCGTAGCCGCGACGATATGCACAAAGCGCCGCGACTAAGACTCCTCGAACTGGACGAACTTGGCCATCAAGTGCAAGTTCACCAACCACAATCGTTTTAGTCATCTCGGGAACTTGGGAATGCGCTGACAATATCGAAAGTGCAATCCCTAGATCAAGTGAAGCTCCCCGCTTGTGCACGGATGCGGGCGAAAGGCCAACCGTTATTCGCCGCTCTGATGGCCAGGCTAATTCGCTGTTCTGAATGGCGGCTCGAACTCGATCGCGAGCCTCGCCAACTGCAGTGTCTGGCAAGCCAACAATTGTCATGCCAGGCAGACCTTGACTTAAATACGCCTCAATATCGACTACCAATCCTTCGACGCCATTAATAACAACGCCACATGCCCGGGCCAAAGTCATTATTCGATCCCCGTTATGTGGCTGATGGTTTTGGAATCCCCATCACGGTAGATGACACTGATCGCATCGAATCGAATTCCTTGATGCTTGCATTGGTGATTACTTAGCCAATGCAGAGCTGCAGTTCTAATGTGTTGGAGTTTTAATGGAGTGATTGCATCACTTGGAATTCCGTGACTATTTGATCGACGAGTTTTAACTTCACAAAAAATCAAAGTGGAATCTAGGCGAGCAACTATGTCTAACTCGACGCGCTTAAATCTCCAGTTTCGAT
>CAIYGJ010000232.1 GCA_903925705.1 uncultured Actinomycetes bacterium
CATGAGTTGCAAGATACTTCTCGGCAATCATTGGACCGAACAGTACGTCTTGCATTGGGTCGCCAACTTTTGAGCTAGCAACTTTGTCGGCGTACATCTTTAGGAACTTGTCATATACCGAATCATGAATCCAAAGTGTTCCAAGTGATGTACAGCGCTGGCCTGCAGTACCGAAACCTGCGAACAATGCGCCATCAAGAGCTAGTTCTAGATCTGCATCAGGCATGATGATCATCGGATTCTTGCCGCCGAGTTCTAAACATGCGCTCTGAATGTATTCGCCGACTTTGGCACCAATTAGGCGACCAACTTCAGTCGATCCAGTGAAGCCAACTTTGTTAATAGTTCCTTCATCAAGACCCTTGACCATGCCTTCAAAAGTTTCTTTACCTTCGGCAACAACAGTGATCAAAACATCCTTCGGAACACCTGCAGCATGGAAGATTGCGGTCATTGCTTCGGCAACAGCTGGTGTGTATTCGGATGGCTTCCAAACAACTGAGTTACCAGTTAGTAGCGCGGGAATTATGTACCAAGATGGCACGGCAGCTGGGAAGTTTCCAGCTGTAATGATTAATGCAGTGCCAACTGGCATGCGGAAAGTGAACAAGTTTTTGTTTGGCATTTCACTTGGAACGGTTTGACCATACAGGCGACGGCCTTCACCAAGGAAGAAGTCGCAAGTATCAATTACTTCTTGCACGTCACCAAGAGCTTCGCGGTAAACCTTGCCCATTTCGCGGGTTACTAACTTGGATAGAGCTTCCTTATTGTTCTCAAACAACCGACCAGCGTTAGCAATTACTCGGCCACGAGCTGGCGCTGGCATTTTTGCCCATGCCTTCTGGGCTGCCTTGGCACGACGAGCGGCATCCGCGATGTCATCAGCGGTAGCAAGCTTGGTCTCGACGACTACGTCGCTCAAGTTAGTTGGATTTAGAGATTTGAAGGTGGACACCCGGGGCCTCTTTCATTGACGATAAAGTGATTTACATGTCTAACAATGCCAGTTCGAACCACCAAACTGTAGCCGGGGTAATCCTAGATTTGCTCTGGGAAGCGGGGGTAAAAACCACTTTTGGAATCCCGGGTGTACACAACCTGGCCTTCTGGGACGCCCTTGGTCCAAATCGCCCTGCAATTGTTGGATTTCGCCATGAACAGACCACGGCTTATGCCGCTGATGGCGTTGCGCGGACCACCGGATCTTTGGGTGTGGCATTAACTACAACTGGCCCGGGAGCCGCGAATACCCTCGGCGCTTTTGGTGAAGCAGCCATTAGTGGCTCTCCGGTATTTGTGATTTCTTCGGAAGCACCTATCGGAAAGCGCTCAAAAGATGGTGCTCGTGGGTTGCTGCATGAAATGGATGATCAAGCAGCCATGTTCGCTCCCCTTGCAAAAAAGCTTGCTGGTGTCTCGATGGCTATCAGCGTGACTGATGGTGTCACTGCCGTTGATGTAGCTGCAGAAATGATTCGCGACTTACTTCGAGCTCCAGTTGGAGCTGGCTACTTAGGAATTCCTGCTGATGTGTTGGCTCAGCAATTCACGGGTGAAAAGCCAAAGCTAGAAATCGGTCAAGAAGTAATTGAGATTGATATTTCTGCCGCAACTGCTGCGCTTACTAATGCAAAGAAAATTGTGATTTGGGCAGGCGGTGGTGCAGTTGACTCTTCTGATTCAATCTCAGCACTTGCCGAACATTGGAATGCACCGATTCTGACTTCATTCGCTGGTCGCGGTATTGCAGCCGATTCGAAGTTAACTTTGGTGGCGCCAATTCATGAACCAGAAACTGAAGCAGTGTTAGCCGACGCTGATGCGCTGGTTGTTTTCGGAAGTCAACTCGATGGCATGAATACCAAAAACTGGGCAATCGCTTGGCCAAAAACTATCGTGCTGGTTGACGTTGAACCAACTAAGACCATGCGCAATGTTGATCCAACTGCAGTTGTTTTGAATAACAACATCGATGGTGTTGCATCCGCGTTGGTTGCAGAAACGTCAGCTCTTGATTCTTGGGTCGACGTTTCAGCGGTAAACACCACAGTCCGTGATCGCCTTCGTGTCGGCGAAAAATCAAAGCGTGGCATTGCATTAGTTGAAGCAATTGAACAGCACTGGCCAGCTGACGGAACTATCGTTTGCGACATGTCAGTCTGTGGTTACTGGACTGGTGTTTACGCAGTGCAACCGCGTTCCCGTCGCATTGTCTATCCAGTTGGCTGGGGAACGTTAGGTTTCGGATTACCTGCTGCAATTGGTCCAGCTGCTAATGGCAGTCGCACTCTGGCAGTTTGTGGAGACGGTGGTGTGGCATTCGCCCTTGGTGAGCTTGCAACTATCGTGCAGGAAAATTTGCCATACACATTGTTAATCGTTGATGACGGCGGTTACGGAATGCTTCGTTATGACCAGCAAGTTATGGGTCATCCAGAACGAGGTGTTGATTTATTCTCTCCGGACTGGGCGATACTCGCGCAATCTTTTGGACTGTCGTTCACTGAAACCACCATTGAAGATTTGGGCGACGCTCTAGATCTGAAGCAACCAGGAATTATTTTGATTCGCGAAACTTTGTATCCACCAAAGAGCACAAGCCCTCGTTGGGGCGAAAAGTAACTTAAGAAAGAAAAGGCCCGCGAGATGTTTCGCGGGCCTTTTTCGGTTAGAGCATCGGTTACCCGATATCCAATCCTGACTCAATACCTAAATACTAATCGAACTTTTGGCCGGTTAGTTGTTCGTAAGCAGCAACATAACGTTCGCGAGTTTTTTCGATTACATCCTCAGGCAGTGCCGGTGGTGCTTCCCCAGAATTCTTATCCCAACCGGAAAACGGAGAAGTTAACCAATCTCGCACGAATTGCTTGTCATAAGAGGGCTGGGCTTGGCCCGGCACCCATTGATCCGCTGGCCAGTAACGCGAGGAATCTGGAGTTAGCACTTCGTCGGCAAGCACGATTTGATCTTTATTTGCACCAACTAAGCCAAGACCAAATTCAAACTTGGTATCAGCCAAAATAATCCCGCGCTCTAATGCGATCTCAGCTGCCACGTCATAAATCCAAGTTGTGAAACGCTTGAGCTGCTGTGCTTCTTCCATGCCGATTGAAGTGATGACTTCGTCAAAAATTACGTTCTCGTCATGTTCGCCAATGGCTGCTTTAGTTGCTGGCGTAAACAGAGTCTTAGGTAGTTTGGCACCGTCCTTCAGGCCCGGTGGTAAACCATTGCCGCAAATGGACTGATCACGCAGGTAATCGGTGTAACCAGATCCAGCTAGGTAACCACGTGCCACACATTCAATTGGGAGCATCTCCAATTTTTCACAGTACGTTGCCCGCCCGCGAACTGAATCTGGAACGTTAGTGGAAAGTACGTGGTTAGGAACGATGCCTTGCAACCGATCAAACCACCACATGGACATCGCAGTAAGAATTCTTCCCTTGTCAGGAATTACTGACGGCAAGATCCAGTCGTATGCCGATATGCGATCACTTGCAATGAATAGCAAGCGGCCATCTGGGGCTTCGTAAAGGTCGCGAACTTTTCCAGAATAAACATGCTTGAACTCAGCACCTAAGTCATAGTCGGTGGGCTGAATTGTCACAGGATTGGCTCCGGTCGGTAGTTTGCAGCCTCAGGTGAAGTTGCGACGAGTTTTGAAACTTTTGTGGCTACCGCAGCAACCTGATCACGAGCCGCGCCAGTGAATTCAAGTGGCTTTGAAATCAAAGCTTCTAGATCCTGTCGAGTAATTCCCAATCGGGAATCGCCAGCTAGTCGATCTAGCACTGCGTTGCCATCGCCACCATTTGGTCCGCGCATTTCAAGGGCAACTGCAACTGCGTGTTCTTTGATTACTTCATGCGCAGTTTCGCGGCCAACCCCGTTACGGACCGCTGCCATCAAAATCTTTGTTGTGGCAAGGAACGGTAAGTAGCGAGAAAGTTCGCGTTCGATGACTGCCGGGAATGCACCAAATTCTTCAAGCACAGTTAAGAATGTTTCAAATAGGCCATCAATTGCATAGAACGAATCTGGCAATGCAACGCGACGTACTACGGAACAAAACACATCGCCTTCATTCCACTGATTGCCGGAAAGTTCGCCAGCCATTGATGCATAACCCCGAAGAATTACCGCGAAGCCATTTACTCGTTCACAAGATCGAGTGTTCATCTTGTGCGGCATTGCACTGGAACCAACTTGGCCCTCTTTAAAGCCTTCAGTTACTAGTTCATGTCCGGCCATTAAACGAATGGTTGTCGCAAAACTACTTGGACCAGAAGCTAGTTGCACTAACGCTGTCACTGTGTCGTAATCAACTGAGCGCGGGTAAACCTGACCAACACTTGTGAAGATATTTGTGAAACCTAAATGCTTAGCAATTCGGGTTTCCAAGTCAGCAAGTTTGCTAGCGTCACCATCAAGCAGGTCAAGCATGTCTTGCGCGGTTCCAACTGGACCTTTAATACCACGCAATGGGTAGCGAGCAATTAAATCATCGAGGCGAGCAATTGCAACAAGTAACTCATCAGCAGCCGATGCAAATCGCTTACCAAGTGTTGTTGTCTGAGCTGCGACATTGTGACTGCGACCAGTGAGTGCAACGTCGGTATAGCGAACGGCAAGTTCGGCTAATACTCCTGCGGTGGCAACTGCTTTGGTACGAATTAACTTAAGCCCAGCAATAACCTGAAGTTGTTCGACATTTTCAGTTAGGTCACGACTGGTCATTCCTTTATGAATGTGTTCGTGTCCGGCAAGTGCACAAAATTCTTCGATTCGAGCTTTTACATCATGGCGCGAAATTTTTTCCCGCTCAGCAATACTTGCTAAGTCAACGTTTTCAATTACTGCTTCATAGGCTTCGATTACACCGCTTGGAACTTCGATACCCAAATCTTTTTGCGCTCGAAGCACTGCAATCCAAAGTTGGCGCTCTAAAACAATTTTGTTGGTTGGTGACCAGATTTGTGCCATTGAAGTCGAGGCATAACGTCCGGCAAGAACATTTGGAATATTTGGCTTACTCAATTGTGATCTCCCAATCTGATCTCACCAAGCGCTGCCTTCAGCGCAATA
>CAIYGJ010000233.1 GCA_903925705.1 uncultured Actinomycetes bacterium
CAAGGTCAACTTCGCGACATTTTGCTTGCAACGCCGGAACAACGACGTGGTTACATCGAAGAAGCAGCTGGCGTGCTCAAGCATCGCAAGCGCAAAGAAAAAGCAATTCGCAAACTCGAAGCCATGGAAGTCAACCTCACTCGTGTTGAGGACTTAACAAATGAACTCCGTCGCCAACTAAAGCCATTGGGTCGTCAAGCTGAAGTTGCTAGACGCGCAAACGTTATCCAGTCTGATGTTCGCGATTCCCGACTTCGCCTGTTGGCAGACGATTTAACTCAGATGAAGGCGGCTTTAGAAGCAGAAATTGCCGACGAAACTGCGTTGCGCGAGCGTCGCAGTGAAGTAGAAAGTGAACTAACTGCAGCAAAAGCCCGCGAAGCAATTCTGGATGCAGCAATTGCAGAATCCGCGCCACAAGTTGATCGAGCCCAAAATACGTTTTATGCACTTGGCGCACAACAAGAACGACTTCGTTCGACTATGGCTCTTGCTAAAGAACGAGTTCGCTTGGGTGAAACTGAAGAAGAAGAAGTTCAGCGCGGCCGAGATCCGGAAGAGATCGATCGGGAAGCTCATGCGTTGCGCGTTCAAGAATCTGAACTTGCAGGTCAAGTCGATTCAGATCGATTAGCGCTTAATGCTGCAATCAGCGAGCGAACTTCAGCAGAAGCCGCGCTTGCAGCCGAAGATGCGCGCCTTCATGCCGCAACTCGCGCAGTTGCAGATAGACGTGAAGGTCTTGCCAGAATTGCTGGTCAGGTTGCAGCTGCCAAGTCTCGACTTGATGCGCGGTCTGCTGAAATCGAACGCCTTGATGAGCGACTAGCTGAAGCTCGCGAGCGCGCGGATCAGGCTGCACAGGAATTCACGGCTCTTGAAAGCCAGGTTGCAGGCATGGATGCCGGCGAACTTGGGCTTGATAGTGAACATGACGAATCCTCACGTGCCTTGGCCCAAGCTGAAAAAGAATTAGAGTCAGCCAAACTTGAAGAGCAAGAAGCCGAACGGGAACGAGCTGGCGCAATTGCTCGCCTCGAGGCACTTGAACAAGGTATGGCCCGGCGCGATGGTGGCGCGGCAATTCTTGCGGCCACAGACACGATGTCAGGAATCTTAGGTTCCGTTGCTGCCTTAATGCAGATCGAGAATGGCTGGGAGTCGGCAATTGCTGCTGCGCTTGGTTCCGCGGCTGATGCGATTGCAGTTTCCTCTACTGATGCGGCCGAAAACGCAGTCCGCATGCTTCGTCGTGATGATGCTGGTCGCGCGGCTTTGGTTGTTGTTGGGCAAAACTCCAGCGATCAAAGTCAGTGGCCAACACTTTCTGGAAGCCAGCGTTATGCCGTTGATTTGATTAGTTGTGATGCGGAGTTGCGCTCAAGCCTTTCTGGAATCTTGCAGCGAGTAGTTGTAACAAACTCACTTGAAGAAGCGCGCCAAGTTGTCAATGCGAATCAGACGCTACGCGCAGTTACCCGTGATGGAGACCTTGTCGGACATGGTTTCGTTCAGGGTGGTTCGCAAGGCACTCAGAGTCTGGTTGAAATCCAAGCGGCAATTGATGAAGCCCGACTTAAGTTAGAGGCGTCTGCGCACCGAGTAGACCGAGCAAAGTTTGCAGTAGTTGGGGCAACTCAATCTCAAGAAGCCGCATTGGTTCTGGTGAGCAATTCCCTTGAACGACTTCATGAGTCTGATGCCAGCATGGCTGCAATCGCGGTCCAGCTTGGTAGTTTGCAGTCTGTTGTTCGAAGTGCAACCGGTGAAGCAGACCGAGTTGCCGCCGCCATCGCATCTGCAAACAAAGCTCGCGAAGATGACTTGCGTAGCGTGCAAGAACTTGAGGCTCGTTATGCCGCAGCCGAAAATGATCAAATTTCTGAATCAGAATTAAGTGAAGAAAGCCGTGACTCGTTAGTCAAAACACTTGAAGATGTTCGTCAGGCTGAACTTAATGTTCGCCTCACAGTTCGAACTGGCGAAGAACGTGTGCGCGCTCTTGGAACTCAAGCAGAACAGCTAGAACATTCTGCAAACCTAGAACGAACTGCGCGTGCTCGAGCTATCGAATTACGCGAACGTCGGCGCCGCGAAGCTCAGATCGCCAAGGCAGTAGTAGTTGCCTCGGAAACTGCTCTTGAACTTCTCACCCAATCCGTGGCGTTAGCACAGTTTGAACGCGAACAAGCCGTAGCCACTCGCCAAACTGAAGAAGCGGAAGTGCGCAAGATTCGTGAGCGGATCCGTGAGTTAACGGCTGAATTAGAAGTCCTAACTGACTCGGTGCATCGCGACGAAGTGGCGCGTGCGGAACAAAGACTTCGCATTGAGGCAATGGAAAACAAGTCCATCGAAGATTATGGTGTTGGACCTGACGAACTACTTGCTGAATACGGTCCAGATGTCTTAGTTCCACCTTCACCGCCAGCGCCAGGCGATGAAGTAAATCCAGATGATCCAGAACCAGAGCCTTACCCATATGTGCGAACCCAGCAAGAATCGCGATTGGCCGCCGCTGAGCGTTCGCTTGCATTGCTTGGAAAAGTTAATCCGCTGGCACTTGAAGAATTCTCAGCCTTGGAAGAACGACACAAGTTCCTTGGCGAACAACTTGAAGATCTTCGCAAGTCCCGTAATGACTTGATGAGCGTTATTCGCGATGTTGATGCTCGGGTCCAAGAAGTTTTCTCGCAGGCTTACGAAGACACCTCGCGCGAGTTCATGGCAGTTTTCTCCCGGTTATTCCCGGGTGGCGAGGCTCGCATGATTTTGACAGAGCCAAACGACTTACTTAACTCCGGTGTGGAGATTGAAGCCCGTCCACCAGGCAAAACCTACAAGCGCTTGTCACTTCTTTCCGGTGGTGAGCAGTCGTTAACTGCTGTTGCCTTCCTGGTCGCGCTATTCAAGTCACGTCCAAGTCCGTTCTACATCCTTGACGAAGTTGAAGCTGCGCTTGACGATGTAAACCTGGGTCGCTTGCTCGAGATCTTGGCAGAGTTACGCGCGAATTCGCAGCTCTTGATCATTACTCACCAGAAGCGCACTATGGAAATTGCAGATGCGCTTTACGGCGTCTCCATGCGTGGCGATGGCGTTACTCAAGTAATTAGCCAGCGCATCACCCATGATGATCACGACAATCCAGAGCAGCGCGCTGATGCTCAAATGGCAAACAATTCCTAACTCAAAGGACTAATCGATGAACCAATCCTCATTAGTCATCTCGATCTTTATCGCACTTGCCATTGTTGGTGTTGTTTTAGCAATTGTCTTATCTAGACGATCTGGCAGTAATAACCAAAGCGTTCCAATGCCAAAGGTTGAAGCTAAAGTTTCGCAAGCATCTGTTCAGGCTCCAGTCGAGCCCGTCGAAGCGCCTCCGGTTGGTGTAACCCAGACAACCGAAAGTGAAATCCCTGGCACGATTGAATCAAAACAAGTTCCAGTGGATGTTCCTGAATCCATGGAAGGGCGAAGGCTAAAGCTACGGGAGCGCCTTGGGCGTTCGCAGGGAAGCCTCGGTCAAGTTTTCAAGCAGACATTTTCCGGTTCAACGGTTAGCGATGATGCCTGGCAGGACCTAGAAGACACTTTGATCATGGCTGATTTGGGTGTCAGCGCAGCTACTGGAATTGTGGAAACCCTAAAGGCTGCCGTTAAGAAATCTGGTGCAAGCTCAGCAGATGAGTTGCATGAAATTGCTAAATCCGAACTCATCAAATTAGTCGATGGTGGATTTGATCGAACCCTACACATTGAACGTCACCCAGATCGACCAGCAGTGGTATTGACCGTCGGAGTAAATGGAACCGGTAAAACAACTACAACTGGAAAACTTGCCCGCATGCTCTCAGCACAGGATAAAGATGTGTTACTTGGTGCAGCCGACACGTTCCGAGCTGCAGCTGCTGAGCAGCTAACTACTTGGGGTGATCGCGTGGGTTCTCCGGTTATTAGAGGCGCCGAAGGCAGCGACCCAGCATCCGTTGCATTTGAATCTGTTACCGCTGGTCTTGAGCAAGAAGTCGATGTGGTCTTGATTGATACGGCGGGACGGCTACACACCAAACAAGGTTTGATGGATGAACTTGGCAAGGTTTACCGTGTCGCTGGAAAACTTGGCCCGATAGATGAAGTGTTGTTGGTTATTGATGCCACGACTGGTCAAAACGGTTTAACTCAAGCAAAAGTGTTTAGTGAAGTTGTACCAGTAACGGGTGTTGTTTTAAGCAAACTCGATGGCACAGCTAAAGGTGGCATCATTGTGGCAATTCAAGATGCACTTGGCGTTCCAGTTAAATTGGTTGGACTTGGTGAAGGTCCGGATGACTTGGCACCTTTTGATGCTGTCGATTTTGTTACTGGGTTACTTAGCTAACCAAGTGAATTAGCCAATGTAAGTTTTTGTGACGATCCCATTATCAATTTCTAGATTGATTCGAGAAAGACTGTAGTCCTCAGTGATGGCGTAATTTGAGTCATCTCTGCGAACCACTCTGGCAGTTAACTGCTCGACACTAATGCCCTCGATGGTTTGAATTGCTAGCACTTCAGTCATGCCGATAACTTCAGCAGCAACTGCAACGGCCGTGGCTGATGGCTCAGTTGGAAAATCAGAATACGAAGCATTAGGTGAGGGATTAGTAGTTGAGGTAACTGCAGCATCTGGATTTTGCGAACTACAACCAGTCAATAGGAATCCCGAAATAATTGCGCCAACAAACATCGATTTCATACTTTCATTATGCCCAGATTCCTGCGGCTCAAGTGTGCACTAAAGTCAAAGGCAAATACC
>CAIYGJ010000234.1 GCA_903925705.1 uncultured Actinomycetes bacterium
CTACATTCCTGGCGAAGATGGACAGATAACCGGACTCTCAAAGATCGCTCGGTTAGTTGATATGTATTCTCGACGTCCACAAGTTCAGGAACGTCTAACAACACAAATTGCGGATGCGATGACTGACATCTTGGGCGCACGCGGTGTGATCGTAGTTATTGAATGTGAACACCTGTGCATGTCTATGCGTGGAATTCGCAAACCTGGATCAACGACACTAACTTCAGTTGTCCGTGGTCAACTACGCGATCCTTCGACACGTGTTGAAGCGATGTCACTAATTAACGGAAAGTAATTTTCCATGTTGCATCCAAGCGGCCTTCCGGAAAATCTGCGTAACCTCGATCGCACGCTTGTTATGGGTGTATTAAATGTGACGCCAGATTCCTTTAGTGATGGTGGCCGCTTCCATGATTCAAAGATTGCAACGAACCACGCACTACAAATGATTAAAGACGGCGCCGACATCATTGACATCGGCGGGGAATCAACTCGACCTGGTTCCGACCGGATTTCAGTGCAAGAAGAACTGGATCGAGTTCTACCAGTAATTTCGGCACTTGTTGATACTGGAGTTGCAATCAGCATTGACACCATGCGCGCGGATGTAGCACGCGCAGCTATTGATGCTGGTGCTTGCATGATCAACGATGTCAGCGGTGGCAAGTCAGATCCCGAAATGTTGGGTTACGTTGCGAGCTTGAATGTGCCATTTATTTTGATGCACTGGCGTGGGCCGTCAAACATTATGAATACTCTTACCGACTATGAAGATGTTGTCGCTGACGTGACAGATGAAATTAGCAAGCAAGTTGACGTTGCTGTGGCTGCTGGAATTGCTCGCGAACGAATTGCGATTGACCCAGGCATTGGATTTGCTAAAACTGTGGATCAGAACTGGCCAATCTTGAAACACCTAGATGTGCTTGAAGGTTTAGGTCTGCCAATTTTGATGGGAGCCTCACGTAAGAAATTTCTGGGTGAACTACTGGCCGCAGATGGCGTAGCCCGGGATTCAGATAATCGCGAAAGCGCGACAACTGCGATCTCAACACTTATGGCAGCTCGCGGACTCTGGGCCGTTCGAGTTCATGATGTTAAACCTTCCCGTGATGCAATTGCGGTAGTAGATCGGATTGCGAAAACACCATGACTGAAAAGATTTTTCTAAGAGGTGTCTCCGGTACGGGTTATCACGGAGTTTTTGAGCAAGAAAAACGTGAAGGCCAAATATTTGTTGTTGATATTGAAGTTACTTCTGATTTCTCTGCGGCAGTTAAATCAGATGATGTTCGCGACACCGTTAACTACGCCGAGCTTGCCAACATTGCACATGCCGCTATTACCGGTGAACCGTTCGATCTAATTGAAAAGTTGGCAGATGTAATTGCCCACGATTGTTTAGATATTTCCGGTGTCACTTCAGTTACTGTGACTGTACATAAACCAAACGCTCCAATTGAAGTTCCGTTTGAAAGCGTCTCTGTGTCTCGGACACTTCCATAATGAAAGCCACGATCAGTCTGGGTTCAAATCTTGGTGACCGGTTTCAATATCTGCAGAATGCCTTGGATTCAATTAACGGAATAACTGGCACGCAGGTTCACTCGGTATCACCAGTGTTTGAGACAGATCCTGTTGGCGGACCGGAACAAGGGCAGTATTTAAATGCCGTTGCTGTCGTGAAAACAATTTTGTCGCCTGAGCAGTTTTTAGCAGCGACTCAACAAATTGAACTAGAGCAAAATCGGGAGCGTAACGAACATTGGGGACCGAGAACTTTGGACATTGACCTCTTGGCAATGGACAGGGAAGTTCGATCCACGCCTGAATTACAACTCCCACATCCACGAGCACATGAACGAGCATTTGTGTTACTGCCTTGGTCCCTGCTCGACCCAGATTTTGTAGTTCCGGGTAAGGCCTCGGTTGCCAACTTGCTTGCAAACTTAGATGTTAGAGGTATTCGATTTCGCAATGACTTAGAACTGGTGGCTCACCCGTAATGAAGCAGACAAAATTCAGTACTCTTGCCGTGCTTGCAATTCTCGCCGCTGCAGTTGGCTGGTCATTTGCGCAACTTTGGCCGACATTCTTTGGACAAGGTATGCCGGTATCAACTGGCTCGGCAATTGCCATGATTTTAGTTTTCATAACCCTATTGATTTGGACTCTGATGACAAGGGCACGACTAAAGCCGGGTGCAACCCTGAATCGCCTCCATCCCATTGTTGCGGCACGGACGGCTGCGTTAGCCATGTCTGCATCGCGCGTAGGTTCATTAGCTTGTGGTTTTTATGTTGGCGTATTGCTAGCAAACGTTGCAGCAGACTATTCAAGCGCGGCTGCGGATCGGATTCAAATATCTGCAGTTACCGCAATTGCAAGTTTGCTAACAGCGATAGTTGCAGTTTGGCTCGAACGAATCTGTCAGATAAAGGAACCACCAGCTGAAGGCAACTCCCGTGATAGCAGCATTGCTTAAGTGAACTTTTGACAAACAAATTTTAGTGACAATGTTTATTCCCTGAATTGAAAGGGGATGCAGGTTCAGCAAGCTTTCGACAATAATTGCATGGCTCAAATGCTGACTTACAATATTTAGAAGTAAGTTTTTCTTGCATTTATCAACTTGGAGTTCTGGGCATGAAAATGCGCATCAAACCTGCACTGGGAAGTCGTCTTTTAGCGACGGGTTTGAGCATTTGCGCTTTCGCTGCAGCGGTCTCTGGATTCATTCAAGAATCCCAAGCGATCAGTCCAGAGCAGAGCATGAAACTGTCTGGGACAAACTCTCCCTTATCTCCAGAAGTTCTGTATACGCAGAATCCGATTCCCGAGGTGGACCCTTCATCGATTCCTACTGCTATTCCGTTACCCTCCGCAAGCAAAGTTCCGACTGCAAAACCTACAAAGACTTCAAATCCAGAAGCAAGTGCATCATCTCCTAATGCAATTCGGACGCCAAGTTCGCAAGCTATGAATTCTGCGGCACCGTCGATTAATCCCTCACCTAGTTCAGTGGAAGGTGTAGCACCGGCTATCCCAGCATTACCTGTGTCACCAGAAGTCGACCAATCTGTGCCCCAAGAAACAACAGTTGTTTATACCTGCATGTCACCAGGAGGAAATACGCGAGAGCCAAGCGATTCGCTAGGTTGTCCAGGCAGATGGGGATTCGTCCTCACCCAGGTTTAGCCATGGAATTGCAAATAGATACCCCTGCTATCTGGTGGTTTGTCAGTCGCGCAAGTGGGATTGTTGCTTGGAGCCTGCTAGTTGTTGCGGTGATAGTCGGAGTGTTACTTGCAACTCGAGTCTTAAAGCCAAACGACAATCCAGGCTGGCTATTTCATTTTCATAGTTGGTTATCCGGCTTAGCATTTGTTTTTGCAGTTACCCATATCACGGCCTTGATGTTAGATACCTTCGTTACATTTACATTCCTAGATATTGCTGTCCCATTTCACTCCGACTATGTAAAAAATCCATCACTAGGACGCATCCCAATTGCATTTGGAGTGATGTCGCTCTACATACTTTTTGCGGTTCAGCTGACATCCCTGTTTAGACAGAGAATGACAACCAAATCCTGGAAAGCTGTTCATTATTCGAGCTATCTGCTTGTACTTTTAGTTTCTGCTCACGCGGGATGGACTGGTACTGACGTAACTTCTTGGATATATAGAACGACCGGGATCATCTTGATCCTGCTGACTATTGTTGCCATCATCATCAGATTGACGGTTACTAGAACCAAGAAGAGTTAAACGCTTCCATTGCGGTCAAACTTTAATGACCATAGGGATTGCGGTGTTGTTAAGCAGTAGGGAAGTAGGCATCCGCGCTTAAGCCATGAGGACTTAAGTTAACGAGCTCGGCTCGCCCGCCGCTTGCAGTAGCCAAGCGATCAACAATTGCCAAGCCCAAGCCTGAGCCATGAGTGTCGCTTTTAGCCCGCCAAAACCGATTGAATGCCTTGGCAAGATCGGCTTCAGGAATTCCATGACCTTCATCGATTACTGAGATCTTGGTGAATTTAGGGTCTGCAGTTACTTCTAATGTGATGGTGGAATTGGCGGGGACATTTCCTAAAGCGTTATCGATGTAGTTATCGATTACTTGTTCCAAAGCGCCAGGAATTGCAAGAATTGTTGCCGTCTCAGGAATCTTGAGTTCAAGCGAGACATTTTGCTCACTGGCAAGAGCTTCCCAGTTATCGAATCGCTCTCTTGCGATCTGTGACGCATCACAATTAACTCGAGCAATTTGGTCTACATTTTCAGATCGGCTTAAAACTAGAAGACCCTCGACTAATCTTTGCAGTCGGTCTGCTTCAACGATCGCCGCTTCAATTCTCTCGGCAGCACCTGCAGGATCTGTCGACAACATTTCGGTAGCGCGCTCTAATCGAAGCTGTAATGCAGTTAATGGAGTTCTCAGTTGATGAGAGGCATCGCCGGCAAATGCCTTTTGTTGTGAAATCAATTTGCCGAGTTGATCAGCCATTGCGTTGAAACTTCGAGCTAAAGAGCGAATCTCGGGTGCTCCACCATTTACCTCAGCCCGAACTTTGTAATTACCTTTGGTGAATTCCTCGGTGACATTCTTAAGGTTTGATAACCTTCGCGTAATTCCAAAAGCAAGTAAAAGTGCAACGAGAACAGATACCAATAGCGTTATTCCTGCAACTGAGCCAATCCCACGAAGTCTTTCATTGACTGCGCTATCAACTACAGAAGCTGGAAAGGTCAGCCTTACCGCTCCGAGTGTCTGAGATCCATTAAGGATCGGAACTGCAACATAGAGCAACTCTTGATTAGCAGTACTTGAAAATCTGCGACCACTAGATACCGAACCGGCAAGTGCTTCTGCGATTTCAGGGCGAGTCAGGAAAGAGGTGCCTATTGTGTCAAGTGAGCCGGAGTCTGCGATTGCAACACCAAATACATCTACTACGAGAACTCGAGCACCACTTTGTGCACCATACTCAGTAATTGCATTTTGAACATAGGTAATTCCCACTGAACTGCTAGTTTCAATTGCTTCTTTTGCACGACCTGAAATAACAAAACTATCTCGCTCTAGAGCAGTTGTGATTCTTTCGGTTTCGACGATTCGTAAATACTGAATCAGTGGAACATCTTGTACGGCCAACACAACAATCGTTAGTGAAAGTAGCGCTGCAACTAGTCTCCATTTCACGAGTCGGGAACTCCCAACCTGAACCCAACGCCGCGAACCGCTTCAACCCATTCTTGATTGCCAAGTTTTTTGCGTAAAGCGGCAACGTGAGCATCAACCGTCTTAGTTGTGCCATACCAATTGGTATCCCAAACTTCGCTCATAATGTCATTGCGTCGATACACCGCCCCAGGATCTGTAGCTAGGTAGGCGAGGAGATCAAACTCCTTCGGCGTTAGGTATACATCTTGTCCGTTTACAAAAACTTTTTGTGTGCGGCGATCAATACTTAAAGGTCCAATTTCCTGAGTTGCAGTCTGCGGCGTGGCATCAGTGGTGCCGGCGCGTCGAGCAACGGCGCGAATTCGAGCTACGAGTTCGCGCATACCAAAGGGCTTAACCATGTAGTCGTCAGCGCCAAATTCTAAAGCCAAGACACGATCTATTTCGTCACTGCGTGCCGACAAGACAATAACTGGTGTTGTTGATTTTTCCCGAACCGATCGACAAACATCCTGGCCATCCATGTCGGGTAGCCCCAGATCAAGAAGTATTAAATCAAAATTTTCGGACAAGGCCTTAGAGACCGCATCTTTGCCATTGGAAACATGCGCGACTTCCATGCTGGCATTAACTAATCCATCGATGACTCCGGCGGCCACAGACGGGTCATCTTCAACCAACAAAATACGCATAATGTCTATTTTCTCTGGTTTTTTGAGTAATACTTACCGCTACGACATTCTTGGCTACTTCTTGGATAAAGCCCGACTAAAACTAGGGATTACGAAGGTTAGTTTGAAGACATGAAAACAAAGTTTGGTACCGCACTAGCCCTAACTGCCGTTCTATTAACAGGTACGGCAGCTGCCGCCATCAACACTCAAGCGCTAAATAGTCCAACTGGATCAACTCTTGGAACCGCTTCTACGACCTTGCTACCGGTTAACCAAGCAGCAGTGATAACACCTGCGCAACCTCAAACCACACCAGTTGCCCCAAGTCAGAACCAAGCTACAGGCGCACCAGCGCCCCAGCAGGGTTCGAGTTCGGCACCAGTAGTTACAACACCGACACCAAATCAGTCAGTAGTAACAACACCGGCACCAACTCAGTCAGTAGCTACTTCGACAACAGCCCCAAGTAAGCCTTCCATTACCTTCGGTAATCCAAATCCATCAAATGGTGGAGATGACGAAGATGATGACGACGAAGGTCAAGACAATGATGGAGATGATGATTAATTATGAAACGTAATCCACATCCAGCCAGAGGTTCACGCGTAACTGCACTCGGAGTTTCAGCGACCGCCTTCGTCAGCATCGTTACAAGTTTGGCTTGGAATACCCATCAGGCTGAAGCTGCAGCGAATGTGCCCAACCCAAATGTTGTGCCAGTTGGACAGACAACTCCGGTTGTAGGGACCACGACACCAGTTGCAGGTCCAGTCACTCCTGCTGCAACGATTGCTCCGACAGCGCCAGCGGCACCAACTAAAACGAATGCAACTTCAAAGCCAACATCAACACCAGCGCCAGCGACAGTTGCACCAGCTACACCTGTTGCGCCTGCTGCACCGACGACACCAAAGCCTGTTGCAGTCGCACCGGCAGCCCCGGCAGCAACCGTTGTTTACACCTGCATGTCACCTGGTGGTAAAACAGAGAGTCCAACAGCTTCAGGTACTTGTCGTAACGCTAGTTACGGATACGTTCTAACCAAGATTTAGAGGTTAGGTTATGAATACCAATACGGATTCAGTTACACCTGCCCAGCGAATCGATTTCCAAGCGATGGGCACAAGTTTCTTTTGCATATTGGTTGGAGCGGACGAAGAAATTTGCGATCCCATTTACTCATTGGCTAATGAGCTTGAAAGTAAATGGTCTCGATTTATTCCGGATTCAGAAGTTATGGTTCTAAACAATAATCCTGATTCAATGCATCAAGTTAGCGATGCCACGCTTCGACTTGTTAACGAGATGAAGCTGGGGTTTGAATTAACCCAAGGAATTTACAGCGCAAATATTCTTGGCCAGTTAATCGACCTGGGCTTTTCCCAGAGCCGGATAAATCCTGAGAATGTTACGAAATGGAACGCAAACACCAAGACTTCTGCTGACTTATCTGATGTTGTAATCGATCTAGATACCAAGTCAGTATCTGTTCCAAGTGGTGTCGCACTCGATGCCGGCGGTATTGGAAAAGGTCTAGCAGCAGACCTGATGAGTGACTATGCAATGCAACTTGGAGCAATGGGTGTTGCAGTTTTTGC
This sequence comes from uncultured Actinomycetes bacterium, assembly GCA_903925705.1. Taxonomy (GTDB): domain Bacteria; phylum Actinomycetota; class Actinomycetes; order S36-B12; family UBA5976; genus UBA5976. The sequence continues at coordinate 7,460 of CAIYGJ010000234.1, forward strand.
TGGTGGCGACGTAGCCGTCAAGGGAATGTCGCAAGATGCGACTGGTTGGAAAGTTAACATCTCAGATCCAAACAATGTTGAAAACTTTATTGACTCTATTTCGATGAGCCGTGGCGGATTAGCAACATCAAGCCCAATGGGCTGGAAAATCGGTAGCTCCCATCACATTATTGATCCCCGGACACGTAGAAGTTCAGATTCTGATGTCTTGCAAGCAACAGTAATAGCCCAGAATGCCGCGCAGGCTGAAGTTTTAGCCAAGATGTGCGTAATCTTGGGAGCACGAGAGGGAATTTCGAAAATAGATTCTTTGGGCGCCGCCGCTCTGATTGTCGATGATACGAATCAAGTTCATACTTCAGAGAATTGGGAAACATATAAATGAAAGATCCGGCAATTTGGTGGTACGTAACTCGATCTAGCGCAATCATTGCTTGGGCCCTGATGGTTATCAGTGTCACGTGGGGGATCTTGCTGGCTACCCGAGTAATGAAACCTAAAGACAATCCAGGTTGGTTATTGGATTTACATAGGTGGCTTTCTGGATTATCTGTTGTCTTTGTAGGCATACACATGGCATCTCTATTTATAGATAAGTATGCGGCTTTCTCGTTACAGGATTTGTTCATCCCATTCCATTCGCAGTATCAAAAGATTGCTTGGTTAGGTGGTTGGCCAGTTGCCCTTGGTGTGATTTGTACCTACATTTTGATCGCAGTCCAAACAACATCGTTAATGATGAAAAAGCTGCCAAGAAAATATTGGAAAGCTATCCATTATTCAAGCTACGCCCTAGTGCTATTGGTTTCGTTCCATGCCGGATGGTCTGGAACTGATGTCCGCGCCTGGGCGTATCGAATTACTGCACTTGTCTTAATAACACTTACAACTGTTGCTTTGATCACTCGAATCCTATTTCCAAAATCTGCAAAGACGTTATCGGCAACAGTTGAAGGTCGAAGAGCTAATCAAAACTTAGAAAACTTGCACAAAGTGTTGGTTGATCGAGTGACTCCACTGGCAGATGGAATTCTAGGTTTTGATTTCGTACTTCCCGATCGCTCGAACTTAGAACCTTGGGTTCCTGGGGCACATATAACTTTGCACTTACCTGATGGCATGCAGCGACAGTATTCACTTTGCGGAGATCCGGCAGATCGATCCCAGTATTCAATTGCGGTTTTGGAGTCTCCAACATCTCGAGGTGGAAGTCATTATGTTCACCACAACCTAAAGTCTGGAATGAATATTGAAGTTTCCGGCCCACACAATCACTTCGAACTCGAAGCATCGAGTGAGTATCTGTTTATTGCAGGTGGAATCGGTATTACGCCAATAAAGGCAATGGTTGAATCACTTCCAAGTCGACGACAATGGCGCCTACTTTATGCTGGCCGATCTCGTGCCTCGATGGCTTATGCAAATGAGCTTTCCGAAATGTTTGGCGACCGGGTAATAATTCACGCAGATGACGAACAAGGCGGTAGGCCTGACCTTGACGCGCTTCTCGCAAACTTCAATGGGCATGTTTACGTCTGTGGACCCGAACCGTTACTTGATGCATTGAGCTCCAAAGTCTCGGTGGATCGTCTTCACTATGAGAGATTTAGCGCAGTTGATCGAAGCGATGATGCAATCGTGGAGGCGTTTGAAGTTACGTTATCTAGATCAGACAAGACAATCTTGGTTGGAAAAGATGAGTCGCTACTAGTGGCCTTAAATGAAAATGGTGGCGCATTGATTTCATCTTGTGGCGAGGGTGTTTGTGGCACCTGCGAAGTTAGGGTTCTCCGGGGTCAGCCTGTGCACCTCGATTCTGTTATGAGTGACGAAGATAAAGATGCAATTGGAGTTATGTATCCGTGCGTATCGCGCGGTACCGGTGCAACTTTAGTTCTAGATATCTAGATCTCCACTCTTCTCCGAAGTCATTTTCAATAGACTAAAGCTATGAATCGTGTCGCACTACTACAGGTTGATGTGAGTGATTCAGAGACTCCAGAAGCTCGTGTTCCGAGAGTTCTTGATCTAGTAGACCAGCAAAAAGGTAAATGCGAACTCGTAGTACTTCCTGAACTTTGGAACATCGGAGCCTTCAATTCAGGGGCACTAGAAACTTACGCCCAGCCGCGTGATGGTGAACTTGTCGTTGCGTTGCAGGCTCGGGCTAAGTTTGGAAATTTCTGGTTGCACGGTGGCTCATTTGTAGAGCGCCTGCCAGATGGTGGCATGGCAAACACTGCAGTCTTAATCAATCCAGCAGGTGAAATCGTAAAGTTCTACCGCAAGATTCATCTGTATGGATTTGATCATGGTGAAGCAGTATTGCTTAACCGTGGCACAGACATTGTTACTGCGAAAGAAACGCCAGTTGGACATGTTGGCTTAGCGATTTGTTATGACTTGCGCTTCCCAGAGTTATTTCGTGGCATGGGCGATCAGGGCGTAGAAACAATTTTGATTACCTCAGGCTGGCCGACACCTCGTATAAATCATTGGCGAGTTTTGAACCAAGCTCGAGCTATTGAAAATCAGGCTTGGGTAATTGCCTGCAACGAAGTAGGACCAAATGGTGACGTCATGTTAGGCGGACATTCCATGGTGGTGAATCCTCGAGGCGAAATCGTGGCAGAGGCTGGCACGAACGAAGAAGTGCTTTATGCAGACATTGACCTATCGCAGGTTGCTGAATTTAGGAGTGAGCACCCGTTTCAAAAAGATCGATTTATTCGTTAATCGAATTGTCTCGATCATTTAGTGCACCAAGTTGTGCGTTATAAGCCTTCAAATCTGCATCACCATCTCGATCAGCCGCGCGATCAATTTGCTTTGCCAATCTGGTGTCACTACGCGACCATATAACAGCCACGATTACTAGAAGCAAGAATGTTGGAATCTCGCCCAACGCCCAGGCAATACTGCCACCGGCTGTCGTATCGGCGAGCAAATCTGGAATCCATGGCGGTTGCACTTGGATGTACCAGTCAACACCAATTGGTTCACTGGACTGCATGATTGCGATTGCAAAAAATGCATGCATTGAAAGGCCGACGAGCACAATCATTAATCGCGACCAGTAAGGAACGTTGCGAGGGCTTGGGTCAGCACCAATGACTACGTAGGAAAATAATATTCCAGAGATCAAGAAATGTAACTCCATAAATATGTGCCCGGTATGACTTGCCATCAGTGTGGCAAATAGTGGCGTGAAGTACAGGCCGTACAAACCAAATGTGAAAATTGCCAAAACCATTAGGGGATGCGTGATCAAGTTGGAGTAACTGCTGTGCAGTAAGGCCAAAATCCATTCCCGAATACTTCTATGGTCAGCAGTCTTTTGAGCCGGAAGTGCGCGAAGTGCCAACGTAATAGGGGCACTTAAGACGATAAAGATCGGTGCGATCATCGAAAGTGTCATGTGTTGAATCATGTGGTACTCAAATGAAACCTTCGAATACATACTTATTCCCGCATTAGTTGTCCAGATGACTAAGCCAATACCGATCATGAAGGAAATAGTGCGAAGCGCGCTCCACTGGATCTGATTCTGCTTTAGGCGTATCAAGCCAACTGTGTAAAGGGCTGCAGCAACCAAACTGATTGTCAACATAAACCATTCGGGATTCCAGCCAAAAATAATTGTTGAAAGTGTTGGCGGTGGTGGATAGGCAAAACCAAGGATCTCTTCACCAGCTGAATTTAGTGGGGGAGAAATTCGACTCATTGGAGTGGAATGAAGTGCTACCCCAACCCCAATTGCTAAAGCCATGATTGAAATCTCGGCAACTAAGAACTTTGCCAGACTTCCGGTTGAAGTCAACCTTGCTCTGATTTGGATTGCTAGGAACATAAGCAATGCAAAGAAAATGGCTTTTATAGCGGTTAATTGTCCGTAGCGACTCAGCCAAAGATCACTAATTGAATCTAGACGAGCATAAGCAGCAGCAATTCCAGAGACAGCCAAGACCGCGACACTGGTTGCGGCCAAGGCAGAAAACCGGGCAACGACTTTAAGGTCTTTAGCTCTAACGAATGCCGAAACTGCCCACAGACATCCAACCCAGGCACTCATGGCTAAGCCATGTGCAACTGATGAAGTTAGTGCCAGTGAGTGACTACCAAGTGAGGCAGCATGACTATTCAATAGTGGAGCTGCAATGCCCGCCCCAGCCAGAGCAGCCAAAAGCGCAATTGAATTAAGTGAAACTAAGAACACACCAGCAATAGCAATCGCCAACGCAATTAGCGCTGTGATTATGTAACTGCGTGATGGGGGTAGATACATCAAATAGGTTGAAATGAATCCTTGGCGAAAGACTTCTTTAAATGGCACACCCAAAACATTTGCCATTGTGGTTAGTCCTGCGATAACTGCGGACAAAGACCATAGTGCTGCTATCGAACTTGCACGCAATACAGCAGAGCGACCCTCGCGCGAAATTGTTTCACCAGAGGTTGGTGCAACGAAAGTCCAAGTTACAAGTAGACCAAAAACTCGAAGCCCGAGAATTACATGGGCCAAAACGGCCAACTGCAGAATCCAACTTGTTGCTTGCCCAGAATCTGGAATTCCTTCTGGAAGTGGAGCCCAAGCCGCACCGCCATAAATTAACGCGACCGAGAAAGAAGTTATTGCAAGCAGGAAAATTCCAAGTCGAGCAATAAAACCTTTCATAAAGATTTTATTTACCTCGTCGCAGGAACATACCAGCGACAACTAGTCCAAGTAATGACACGATCGCAATTCTGATTACTAAGTTGTTGCTATTACTTGCAGCTGGAGCATCATCGACAGCAAGTGGCATAGCGATAACTTCCGGTGTTGCCATTGTGGTTCCGGAAGGATTTGGAGCCATGCCACCTTCAGCAGCAGCAGTGTAGTTAAATCCGAAATCACCGCTTAATACGTGACCGTCATCTCCAGTTGCTCGCCATTCGATTTTTACTTGACCTGGAGTTAGATCCATAGGCCAAGGAATTGAAAGAGTTGAGCCATCAAGCGTTGGCGCAGGAGAATCTAGGATGTCTCCATTTGAATTCGTCACAACAATGGCAGCACCATCAACCAATGTTGGCTCGGCGAAAGTTAGCGAAATTGTGGCTTGCGAAGCATTTACGTCTGAGTCGGCAGCTGGCGAAGTGCTAACCAAGTCAGTATGAGCGGATGCCGATGAAATTGTTCCGAATAGGCCAAGCCCAGCCAAAAGGATCGAGCCAAAAATGCGCTGTGATTTCAAGAAATTAGCCATGTCCTTAGATTACGCGAGCGTGTAGTGGGAATCGAATCAATCTTGAACTCCAAAGAAGCCTGCGTGCTGACAGAAAGCCATACCCGCATTGGGTTTTTCAGATATTTAGACCTGTTGGCACAGCCTTGCCAAGCGTTGAGTAATCTTAATCACGTGTTGCTATCTGACAAAGACATAAAGACCGAAATCGAGTCGGGCCGGGTTGGAATTGACCCATATGAACCAGCGATGGTTCAGCCTTCCAGCATCGATGTTCGCTTGGATAAATTCTTCCGAGTATTTGAAAATCATCGCTACCCGCACATCGATCCTTCGACTGAACAGCCAGAATTAACGCGTGAAGTTGAAGCAAATGGTGACGAGCCATTCGTATTGCACCCAGGCGAATTCGTTCTTGGCAGCACCTACGAAGTTGTAACTTTGCCAACTAACATCGCAGCTCGCCTTGAAGGTAAATCAAGTTTGGGTCGCCTTGGACTTCTAACTCACTCAACTGCAGGATTTATTGATCCAGGTTTTTCAGGTCACGTAACTTTGGAACTGGCAAACGTTGCTACGTTGCCGATTTTGCTTTACCCCGGGATGAAGATCGGCCAAGTCTGTTTCTTCCAGATGAGTTCGGAAGCCGAACATCCTTATGGTTCCAGCGTTTACGGTTCTAGATACCAAGGTCAACGAGGACCGACACCTAGCCGTTCACATGCAAACTTTCATAGGACTGTAATTTCCTAGCGCTTGACTCGATCCAAAAGCAAAGTAGCAATGTCAACAACTTCTGCTGCAGGATCGCCGCCGGCTTCCTGACCGCGAACTGTGACAGCATCGTTTAGCATCACAGAACAGAACGGACAAGCTACGGCAATCTTGGTTGCGCCAGTTGATAGCGCTTCATCTCCACGATTCATGTTTACGCGAGTACCAATAGTTTCTTCCATCCACATGCGGCCACCACCGGCACCACAACAGAATGACTTCTCTTTGTTGCGATCCATTTCAACCAAGTTGATGCCAGGCATGTTCGTGATCAATTCACGCGGTGGCATGTAGATCTTGTTGTGGCGACCTAGGTAGCAAGGGTCATGGTAAGTAACAGTCTCATCTTCTGGAGTCAACATGGTTAGACGATTTTCAGTAACTAGTTGATTGAGTAGAACTGTGTGGTGCACAACTTCATAGTCGCCGCCAAGTTGCGGGTATTCGCGCGCGATTGTGTTCAAGCAATGCGGACAAGTAACAACAATTCGCTTGGCACCAATTTCATTTAGTACTTCAACGTTTTGAGCGGCCTGCATTTGATATAGGAATTCATTGCCAGCGCGACGGGCTGGATCACCGGTGCAAGTTTCACCTTCGCCTAAAACCATGAACTCGATGCCGGCTGTGTGAAGCAACTCGGCAACGGCCTTAGTCGTTCGCTTGGCCCGATCGTCGTAAGCACCAGCGCAGCCAACCCAGAATAAGTACTCAACATCCGCTGGGATTTTGTCTTCGCCATCCATGCCGAATACGCGAACTGGGAATTCAACTTCTTCAATCCAAGTTAGGCGACCGCTGGTATTCATGCCCCAAGGATTTCCCTTAGTTTCAAGGTTTTTGAATAGTCCGTTTAGTTCAGCTGGGAATTCAGATTCAACTAGAACTTGATGACGACGAAGATCCATGAAGTGATCTACATGTTCAATGTCTACTGGACACTGTTGAACGCAGGCA
>CAIYGJ010000235.1 GCA_903925705.1 uncultured Actinomycetes bacterium
AAGCACCTTTTCAGGTGTCTTACTTGAAGGAGAAACCGCAGATGACTTCGGTTGCATCCGGCGTAGCGCGCAAAAAGAAAGTAACGGCTGGCGCAATACTTATAAAGATCTCGATGATCCTTATCATTGGTGTTGCTGTGTACTGGCTAGGCCTGAACCTAACAAACGATCCCAAGCAATTTGCTCAGGTGACTGTTAATGGCCTTAACAATGGTTTGTTATACGCGTTGATCGCCCTCGGTTACACATTGGTATACGGCATCATCGAACTAATTAACTTTGCGCATGGTGACTTATTCATGTTGGGAGCGGTATTTAGCTTCTCTGTGTTAACTGAATTCTTGGGAGCCACGGGTCCGAGCGCTACCAACTACGCGCTACTTCTTGTGGTGCTGCTTTTGACCATGCTTTTCTGTGCCTTTATTAACGTGTCGATTGAACGTTTGGCCTATCGCAGACTTAGAAATGCACCTCGTCTCGCACCGCTTATTACAGCAGTCGGTATGTCATTCGTACTTCAGTGGATTGGCCTTAAGTGGATTGGTTCCAACCCAGTTAACGTCAACACCGTTTTACCATCCACTGACTTCGAAGTAGCGGGCATCATCATCGCGGTTAAAACCCTGATTATTTTCGCAGTAACGATTCCACTTTTGATCGTCCTCGCATTCATCGTTAACAAGACTCGTCGTGGCCGTGCCATGCGCGCAACAGCTCAAGATAAAGATGCCTCGCGTTTGATGGGTATTGACGTAAACCAAACCATTACGTTTACTTTTGCAATCGCAGGCGCCGCAGCTGGCGCTGCGGGCATTATGTGGGCGCAGACAACCGGAACTGTTGCATACAACCTAGGCTTCCAACTTGGTTTGATCGCGTTCACCTCAGCGGTTCTCGGTGGCGTAGGAAATCTCTATGGCGCTGTTCTCGGTGGCATAATCATCGGCCTTATCCAGAGTTACAACGACGGTCTGGCAATTGGTCCGGGTCAGCGTTGGTCGCAGACAATGGTGTTCACAATCCTTATTCTTCTAATGGTCTACCGTCCCGGTGGATTGCTAGGCGAGACAGCACAAGAGAAGGTCTGACATGGCAAACACTGCACCTGCAAATACCGCACCTGCACATACCGCAGTTTCGGGTAACCGTAAGTGGGCCATTGGCTTCATTTCAGCGGTGGCTTTCTTCTTCATCTTGAACAAGTTCTTGCTGCCACTTGCAACGACTCCAGTTCAGAAATTCTTTAATAACTGGTTTTCATTGACTTCAATGGCAGAGATCATGATCTGGATCGTTATGGCACTAGGCCTTAACATCATCGTTGGCTATGCCGGTCTTCTCGACCTTGGATATGTGGCGTTCTGGGCACTAGGCGGATACGTTGCCGGTTGGTTGATGTCACCGTTCTTCAGCTCACTGCAGTTGAACTTCTTTGGAAATCCTCGTCCAGGATTTGAGTTTGGTATTCACTTCCACGTGTTCTTGGTTCTGATTCTCGGCGGGGTATTTACTGCGATCTGGGGCATCATTATCGGTGGTCCAACGCTTCGCCTGAAGAGTGACTACTTAGCGCTGGTGACACTTGGCTTTGGTGAAATCATTCCGCAGTTCATGCTTAATGGTGCAGACATTGCTGGACACAACGTGACTAACGGTGCCCAAGGCATTGGTGGCCTAGATGACGTAAACCTATTTGGTTATGTGATCGGAACGTTTGCGCTCCCAGAGAAGTTTTTAATCGTTTCGCTACTTGCGGGCGCCATGATCTTCTTTTCGATCCGTCTTCGTGATGGTCGTCTAGGTCGCGCTTGGTTAGCCATTCGTGAAGATGAGCTCGCAGCCAGCATGATGGGTGTTCCACTTTGGCGCACGAAGTTTGCTTCCTATGCAATCGGCGCAGTTGGCGGCGGTATCGGAGGCGTTGGTTTCGCAATCTTGGTTGGCGGTGTCTACGCGGACCGATTCAACTTCGTAATTTCGATCATCATTCTTGCCATGGTTGTTATGGGTGGAATGGGCAACGTTTGGGGCGTCGTAGTCGGCGCAACTACATTGGCTTGGATTAACTCCATCGGATTGATTCAAATTGGAGATTTGGTGAACAACGCCTTTGGAACCAAAATCAACTTCCCGTCATACCAATTCCTACTTTTCGGATTGCTTTTGGTGCTTATGATGCTCTTCCGTCGTGAAGGTTTCATTCCAGAAGCTCGAATCCGCATGGTTATGAATGAAGAAAAACTTGAGGATGAAGAGAAAATAACCGACGAGACAAAGATTGCGAGCCATTAAGTATGAGTCTTGATAAAAGAGCAGTACTAGATGCTCAAGATATCCGCGTTGAATTCGGTGGCTTGGTAGCCGTTGATGATGTTTCTTTCACCATCCCAGAAGGTTCAATCGTGTCTTTGATTGGCCCTAACGGTGCTGGTAAGACCACGTTCTTCAACGTCCTGACCGGCCTTTACAAGCCAACCAGTGGCGCAGTGATTTTCGACAATGTTGAAATTACTGGGGATCCAGTTCACGACATTGCATCTGGCGGGTTGGCCAGAACTTTCCAGAACATCCGTCTGTTCGGTCTGATGACCGCTCAGGAAAATGTGATGGTAGCGATGCACTCGAAAATGAACGCTGGCGTCTTTGCAACTATTTTCCGCACCAAGAAGCAGCGCGCTGAAGAAGCTGAAGCTCGTCGCTTCTCACAGGAGCTTCTAGATTACGTTGGTATTGGCGAAGTTACTAATGAATACGCCCGAAACCTTTCTTATGGAGATCAGCGTCGTCTTGAAGTAGCTCGCGCGCTCGCTCTACGTCCAAAGGTTCTCTTACTGGATGAGCCAACAGCTGGTATGAATCCAAATGAGTCAGCAGCATTTGTTGACTTCGTTCGCAAGCTAAAGGCGGATAAGGGAATCAGTATCCTGCTTATTGAACACGACATGAGTGTCGTTATGCAGGTTTCAGAGCGAATTACCGTTCTAGATCAGGGACAAAAGATCGCTGAAGGATCTCCTGCAGAAATCAAGTCAAACCCACGAGTAATCGAAGCCTACTTAGGCAAGAGCGGATCGGAGGC
>CAIYGJ010000236.1 GCA_903925705.1 uncultured Actinomycetes bacterium
ATTAGTGCGCCGACAATCGTTGCAGCAAGTTTTCTCCGGATTGATTGGCATTGCGATAGCGGCATTCTTGGCAAGCCGAACTGGTAACGCAGACAACTTCTTCTTGCCCGGAATCATTACAAATGCGGTGTATGCAGGTGTCTGCTTGATAAGCATCGCAATCCACAAACCGATAATGGGATATGTAATTGAAGCTATGCGCGGACGCGACATGTCATGGGTTAAGGATTCGGAGGCACATCGGCTATTCAGCACGATTACGTGGTTGTGGGTTTTGATTTTTGGAATTCGGGTAGCAATCATGTTTCCGCTTTTCCTACTGGGTCAAACCGCTGCGCTTGGCGCTTTAAAGATCCTTCTTGGTTACCCGCTATTTGCGCTAGGTATCTTCGTCACGTTCAGATTGTTAGCAAAGGCAAAGAAAGATGTTGCAACCAGCAATGACTGAAGTTGAAGTGGTGAAAATTGGTGATGTTGTCGAGTTGAACATCGACAAGGTCGCCAACGGCGGTTTCTGTATTTCTCGTTACAACGGTCAAGTTGTCTTTGTTCGCCATGGAATTCCAGGTGAAACGGTAAAGGCAGAGATTACTGATATTAGTAAGAAGTTTCTGCGTGCCGATGTGGTCAAGGTAATTGAAAGCAGTGAGCATCGCGTTACAGCGCCTTGTAGTTATGCGGGAGCGTGCGGTGGATGTGACTGGCAACATGTCACCCTGGCACATCAGCGAACTCTCAAGAGTGAAGTCGTGCGAGAGCAACTTTCCCACTTGGGTGGGATCATTCACGTCAACGGCAAACCACTTGCTGACTATGAAGTTATCGCATTAAGCCCGAATGAAGATGGTTTGCGCTGGCGAACCCGAAATCGATTTTCCAGAATCGGTGGTGTATCAGTGGGTATGAAAATGCCACGGTCGCACACTGTTATCGAAATTGATGATTGCCTAATTGCAGTTGAAGGCTCAGTGCACTTAGCGCAAGAAAAGATTCACCTCGGTACCGGAGACATTAGTACTGCGCAAAGTTCCACTGGCCAACATGTCGTGGTTGATCAGCGCGGTGGCCCATGGCTTGACGAAACCGTTGGCGATCGAAGTTGGCGAATTCATGCGGGTTCATTCTGGCAAGTTCATAAAGACGCTCCGAGAGTGTTTGTCGAAACAGTGCGACGTTTCGCAAGCTTAAAACCAGGGGATAAAGCACTAGATCTTTATGCTGGTGCTGGATTGTTCGCCGCGAGTATTGCAGCCGACGTGACGGAAAAAGGTGAAGTTGTCGCAGTTGAATCAGTGATTGATTCCATGCGAGATGCCCGTAGGTCATGTAGTGATCTGCCACAAATGGACTTGATAACTGCCGATGTCTCCAAGTGGATTACACAAATTGATGAGAGTTTCGAAGTCGTAATTTTGGACCCGCCCAGAGCTGGTGCCGGGCTAGATGTCATCACCGAACTGGATCGAATCACCACGCGATCCATCATTTATGTCGCCTGCGAACCTAGTGCGTTGGGTCGCGATGCCAAGTACCTTGCAGATGCTGGTTGGTCCATGACTCAGTTAGTTGGACTAGATGCCTTCCCGATGACTGGCCATGTTGAGTGCATCGCACTTTTCGAGCGCTTTTAACAACCATCTGAAGAGTTCTGGCCGAACTTGGCGTACAATCTATCTTGACGTCAAGATACTTTAGGAGCTCCGTGAGTAGCCTCAATTCATTCCAGGCCCAATC
>CAIYGJ010000237.1 GCA_903925705.1 uncultured Actinomycetes bacterium
CTAGACATTTCATCAACTATTGATGCGGTTGGTGGCGAGATGAATGCATTTACTTCTAAAGAAGTGACATGTTTCTATACCCGAGTACTTGATACCAGCGTGCCTCAGGCAATTGATGTTCTAGTTGACATGATTACATCAGCGACAATCACAACGGTTGATGTCGATCAAGAGCGCCAAGTTGTACTTGAAGAAATTGCGATGCGCGATGATGACCCAGCTGATTTAGTGCATGAGCAGTTTTCTAAAGCTATGTTTGGTGATGCGCCATTAGGTCGCTCGATTCTTGGAACTGTCGAGAACATTTCGTCGCTATCGCGTCGCTCGATAAATAGCTTTTACAAGAAGTACTACACGCCAGATCGACTAATTGTTGCGGTAGCCGGAAACATCGATCATGCAACTATTGTGAAACTGGTTCGCAAAGCCTTTAACCAAGGTGGATTCGCTCTCGATGGCGACGAAGCACCTTATGTATCTGTCAAAAGCAAGACAAAAGTTTTGCAAACTGGAGGATACGTTAAACAAGACAAAACCACCGAGCAAGCGAACCTTGTTATTGGTGTTCCAGGTCTAGACCGAGCAGATGAGCGACGCTACATCCAGTCAGTTTTCAACGCAGCACTTGGTGGCGGCATGTCTAGTCGCTTGTTCCAGGAAGTACGTGAAAAGCGCGGACTCGTTTACACAGTGTATTCATTTGGACAGCAGTTCCAAGATGCAGGAATGGCCGGCGTTTATGCGGGGTGCAGTCCAAAAAACCTAGATCAGGTTCGGGAAGTCATCACCAATGTGCTTGATGATGTGGCTAACAATGGCATCACTGCTGCTGAATTAGCTAAAGCTAAGGGGCAGGTGAGTGGTGGAATGGTTTTAGGACTAGAAGACACTTCATCTCGAATGAGCCGAATTGCCAGATCCGAGATGAACAATGGTTATGTGCCATCTGTTTCTGAGGTCCTTGATCGTGTTTCCGCGGTAACTTTGGATGAAGTGCATTCACTTGCACATCAGCTGTGGTTGCAGGATCGTCTTACTGCAGTTGTTGGACCGGAGTAACTAATGTCAAAGATTAAAGTAGGAGTTCTTGGCGCCAAAGGACGTATGGGCGAAACTGTGTGCTCAGCCGTTGCACAGAGCTCTGACTGTGAATTAGTTGCAGCTATTGATGTCAATGACGACCTCATGGAACTTGTTTCAAGTGGTGCCGAGGTGGTTGTGGATTTCACAACCCCTAACTCAGTCGAGGCAAATCTTAAGTTCTTGGCGGAGCACAACATTCATGCAGTTGTTGGCACAACAGGGTTTGATGCGGACAAATTAGCTACGGTAGAAAAGCAATTCGCAGCAAGTAAAGCTAATGCCGTAATCGCGCCAAACTTTGGACTTGCAGCAGTGCTAATGATGCAGTTTGCTGCTCAAGCAGCCCCACATTTCGAAAGTGTTGAAATCATCGAATTACATCATCCGCGTAAGGCTGATGCGCCGAGTGGAACTGCTCGCAGAACTGCGGAAATGATTGCTGAAGCACGTGCTGGAATGAAAGCCATGCCCGATGCAACAACAGATGAAATTCTAGGTGCACGTGGCGCTAACGTTTCTGGTGTCCCAGTGCACAGCATTCGAGCCCAAGGTTTAGTGGCCCATCAAGAAGTTGTGTTTGGTGGTCCAGGGGAGTCGTTGACAATTCGACACGATTCCTATGACCGAGAGTCATTTATGCCAGGCGTTTTACTTGCGGTTCGTAAAGTTTCTCAAACTCCAGGACTAACTTATGGACTAGAACACCTACTTGAACTAGGCAGCTAATCCAAAGTATCTAAGTGCCGCAGCAGTTGCTGCTGCGATTAAGACGACAAATATAAAAGGTGCCTTGAACTTAAGAGCCACAGTAGCTGCTGCCAAAGCAGGAACTCGGGCATCTATTTCCAGAGTTTGGTTCGATGCAAAAGTTTGTACTGCAACTAATGCGCTCAACAATGAAATCGGCAGAAGCAAAACAATTCTTTTAACGATCGGTTGCTCGAGTACGTGTGCTGGAATGACACTTCCGACATATTTGAGAACGTAGCAACCCGCTGCACCTGCAAGTACGGCAAACCACATCACGACAATCGCCTACTTGTTACCCATCCGACAATTACCGAAACCAGAGCTGCAGCAAGTACCGGAATACCCGGTGGCACGAGAGGTGTAAACGCAAGTGCGATTAACGCGCCACCAAATGCCACAGTTAAATCGGTTCGTGATTTGATTTGCGGCCAAACTAACGCAAACAATCCAGCGGCAATAGCTGCGTCTAGGCCAAATGATTTTGGATCTCCGATTGCCGAAACGCTTATTGCACCAATAAAGGTAGCCAAGTTCCAAAGCAGATAAACCGAAAGTCCGGTTGCCCAGAATGCTAGGCGAGAGGCCCGACCTTCAAACGCGTCCTCATCTTGGGCTAAGCCCATCGCAGTTGATTCATCAATTGTGAGTTGAACGGCAACCAAACGACCTGGCCCAGAAGTCTTGAGGATTGGTGTCATGCGCATCGAGTAGGCAGCATTTCTAGTACCCATTAGCCAAGAGGCAATCACCGCTGTAAGTGCAGTTCCCCCAGAGGCAAGAGTGCTAACGAGGGTAAATTGACTTGCGCCAGTAAACATCAGTAGAGAAAGTGCCATGGTCTGGGGGATGGTTAGGCCAGTTGTGGTACCTAAAGCTCCAAAAGACACCCCGTACATTGCGACAGCGAAACCAATGCTGGCAGCATTCCCAACAATTTGTCGGCGAGCGGTATTCCATTCGGTTTGGGCGGCATTCATAGTCCGTTAAACCTATCGCATTAGCCTTAGGACCATGGCAATAAATTTTCGGGGAATTGGGTATGCGCTTTTAGGCGTAACGATCTTTTCTTTCACGCTACCGATGGTCAAGCTCGCCTTACCAGCATTCTCACCTTGGACTTTGACTTTTGGTCGGGCAACACTGGCAGGAGTCTTAGCCATTTGCTTTCTCGGCTTTGCTCGAATCAAGCTTCCCGAACGAAGATTGCTGTTGCCGATATTTGTTACCGCCGGTGGCATTGTTATCGGCTGGCCAATTTTGACGACGTTGGCTTTACAGGAAACAACTAGTGCACATGCAGCAGTAATTACTGCTGGCCTTCCACTTGCAACGGCAATACTTGCAGTTTTTCGATTACACGAACATGTTCCCAAGACATTTTGGATAGCGGCATTAATTGGCACGTTAACACTTGTCATCTACGCGTTAATTCGAGGCGGGCAAGAAGGTGGAAGTTTGGCATCGAACATATACCTAGTTGGTGCCGTCATTGCAGCTGCAATCGGTTACGCGGAAGGCGCCATACTTTCTAAGGAAATGCCGGGCTGGCAAGTTGTTTCGTGGTGTGTTGTCTTGATGCTTCCGCTAACAATGCCAGGATTTTTTGTCTCACTTTGGTTAGGCCGGGAAAGCCACTCTGTTTCGGCGATTCCAATCCTTGCGTTTCTATTTACTTCATTCGGGTCGATGTATTTCGGATTTTTCGCCTGGTACCGCGGTTTGTCTGAACTCGGGGTGGCAAAAGGTTCCCAAGTCCAATTGATCCAACCGCTCTTGACGCTGTTATGGTCGGCTATCTTGCTGAACGAAGTAGTCACAGGGGCCACCTTGATGGCAGCCAGTGTCGTTATTGTCTGCATCTCAATTGTCCAAAGATTGCGGATCGTTTCAGCCAAAAAATCGCTAACTTAGGTGGTTTGCGCGTTCTTGGTTATTTCTGAAGCCTCGCTTTGCACGATACCAAAAGGGCAGGTAGGCTGATTTATGTAACCAGATAGTTGCATAAATAGCGATTATCCAGATTTGAAACGGATTGCCTAATGTTCAGCAATTACTTGATTGGTCTTCGCGAAGGTATCGAAGCAGCCCTGGTTATTAGCATCCTGCTTACGTACTTAGTCCGAACCAACCGCAAACCGCTGATCAGATTTGTTTGGTACGGAGTGGCCGCCGCGATGGTGATGAGCATTCTCATAGCTGTTGGCTTAGAGACTATTTCTGGTGAACTTTCCGAAACGCTGGAGCCAATTTTCGCGGGCATTGTCTCATTCGTAGCTGTTGGTTTTGTAACGTGGATGATTTTTTGGATGAAGCGTTCAGCAAGAACGATTAGTTCTGACTTAAGACAACAACTAGATAATGCTGCCGTATCTGGTGGTGCAATTGCTGTTGCTGCGATGGCATTCATTGCAGTGCTTCGAGAAGGTGCTGAAACAGCAATCTTTTTCTGGGCTGCTGCGCATGCAACCGGTAATAGCGTGGCGTCAGTAGTTGGTCTGGTGCTCGGTCTCGGTACTGCAGTTATTGTCGGGTGGGTTTTTTATCGATCTACTTCAACAATTAACCTTTCTAAGTTCTTCAAAATCACCAGCATCCTGCTAGTTTTTGTTGCGGCTGGCGTGCTTTCATACGGAATTCATGAATTCCAAGAAGTCGGCTGGCTCCCAGGTGAAGACAATGTCTTGCTTGATCTAAGTGGTGTGCTTATCGAGGGGTCATTCTTGGCAACGTTGGCCGCCGGATTATTCAACTTGAAACCGACAACTACGACTCTTCAGGTAATCGGATATGCGTCTTACTCAGTGACTGTGCTCTACTTCTTGCTCAGAAATAAGGTTGCGCCAAAAAGTCCAGAACTTGAGACCACAGAATTATCTACCGCACCAACTGCATAGATGGCTAGGGTCGCCCGATAGTCTAGTTTGGTGGCTCAAGAGATCTCATTTCGAAGCGATGTAACCGTCGAATTGGTAAAACATTCGGCAGGTGATGCCGACGTGCTATGGGCAGCCCGTGTTTCAACTAAGGGTGATCAATCTGCAGTTGATGTGAATGCGGATTCTGCGGCATCTGCAGGTTTGATCAACTATTTGATGCGAGACCGCCATGGCAGTCCCTTTGAACATTCAGTATTTACGTTCTTTGTGCAGGCGCCGATTTTCATGTGGCGTGAGCACTTTCGTCATCGGATGGCCAGTTACAACGAAGAATCTGGTCGCTATAAAGTTTTGGAACCAATTTTCTACACACCAGGACCAGAGCGAAAGCTGATTCAAATTGGCAAAGCGGGCGCTTACGAATTCGTTGATGGAACGCCAGAACAATTTGAATTAGTCACGGCAGAGACCAAGAAGGCATGCGAAGTCGCATACGCATCGTATGAATCAATGCTGGATGCTGGTGTTGCTCGCGAAGTTGCTCGAATTGTTTTGCCTGTGACTATTTACAGCTCTGCATACGTAACTATGAATGCGCGGGCACTGATGAATTTCTTAAGTTTGCGACGTAAAGCAGAAGGATCTCACTTCCCATCCTTCCCACAACGCGAAATTGAAATGGTTGCAGAAAAGTACGAATTAGAGTTCGAGCGACTCATGCCACTTACCCACGCATCATTTGTGGCTAATGGCCGAGTCGCTCCATAGTGAAAACTGAAAGTGATTGGGTGAGACTGTGAAAGCTGAATCGGTATTTGGCACGGTTTTGACTGCAATGGTCACGCCGTTTACACCCGATGGAACAAAGATTGATTTTGCGGCTGCCGCTGCGCTTGCCAACGATCTTGTAGATCTTGGGAACGATGGTTTGGTTGTAAACGGAACTACCGGCGAATCTCCAACCACAGATGAACACGAGAAACTCGAGTTACTCAAAGTTGTAATTGACGCTGTTGGCAGCCGCGCAAAAGTTGTAGCAGGCGCTGGTTCCAATGACACTGCACATTCAATATTGTTGGCAAAAGACGCCCAAAAAGTCGGAGCACATGGACTGCTTGTAGTCACGCCTTATTACAACAAGCCGCCACAGGCAGGGATTTATGCGCACATGATTGCGGTTGCGGATTCAACTGATTTACCAGTCATGATTTATGACATTCCTGGTCGCGCGGGAGTTGAGATCAGTAACGAAACTATGTTGCAGCTGGCTGCGCACCCGAAAATTATTGCTAATAAAGACGCCAAAGGTGACCTTTGGGCAGCCTCACAAATAATGGCGCAATCCGATCTTGCTTACTATTCAGGTGATGACCCATTGAATCTTGCATTGCTTGCTGTCGGTGCTGTTGGTGTAGTTAGCGTTACCGGACATATAGTTGCAGACCGCCATAAATTAATGGTGGAAGCAATGCAGAATAACGATGTTAAAACCGCCCGCGAAATTAATCGCTCACTCGTTCCAATCACTGAAGGCATCATGACCAGAGCGGGTGGAGCAATTATGGTTAAAGCTGCTTTGGATCAGCTTGGCAGAACTGGTGGTGGATCGCTTCGCTTGCCTCTTGTTTCCGCAACAGATGACCAAAGACGCGTACTCAAGGAAGATCTGATTAAGGGTGGATTCAGTCTGTGACATTTTCACAAATTGAGTTACCAACTCCGCCGGTTTTAGCCGATGACACCTTTCGGGTCGTTGCCCTAGGCGGGCTCGGTGATATCGGGCGCAACATGACCGTGCTCGAATATCGCGGAAAGCTCTTAATCGTAGATTGTGGCGTTTTGTTTCCCGAAGAAACGCAGCCCGGTGTCGATTTAATTCTCCCTGACTTTGCCTACATTCAGGATCGCCTAGATGATGTGGCGGCAGTAATTCTCACACACGGACACGAAGATCACATTGGCGCAGTTCCTTATCTTTTGAGGCACAAGCAAGACA
>CAIYGJ010000238.1 GCA_903925705.1 uncultured Actinomycetes bacterium
TCATGGGTGCGGATCATGTCGCTAACCGTGCAAATCGCAAGTGCACGACGACCGTACTTAGCTGCGATTGTGTACAAGCCACTTGCTTCCATTTCAACGCCAAGCACGCCGTGAGCTTCAAGAATGTCTAGCGCATTGCTGTCGTCATAGAACAGATCCATCGAGGCAATGCCTCCAACGTGGTAAGTGATTCCATGCGCTTGGGCTGCATCCACTGCGGCTTTTAGTAAGTCATAGTTTGCAATCGGTGCGAAATCTAAGCCGCCAGTAGCACGACGATTTGTGCCAGAGTCAGTTGATGCCGCCATTCCAATAATCACATCGCGAAGCTGAGTTTTACCTAAGCCACCGCAGGTACCAATGCGAATCGCGGTTTGCACATCAAAATCTTTGAACAACTCTGTGACGTAAATCGAAATTGACGGAATGCCCATGCCAGTTCCTTGAACTGAAACCCGGTTTCCTTTGTAGGTTCCGGTGTATCCGAACATGTTACGAACTGAGTTGTATTTAACTGCACCTTCGAGCATGTTTTCAGCCACCCACTTGGCGCGCAGGGGATCTCCTGGAAGCAGGATAGTTTCAGCAATGTCACCTTTATTGGCACCAATATGTACAGTCATAGCCCTTAATCTACTGGGCGCTTCTATTAAGGTTGCGATTAGTCCTCTAGAAGAGTCAGGTACAGGAGTTCCAAGTGGCTGCCAACCAAGCAATCTTTAACGCCAAGATAAACACCCAGAATCCGGATGCCCCAACAGCATCTGCGATCGCTTGGTCAGGTGATCACATCGTGGCCATCGGAAGCGATGATCAAGTGCGCGAAGCTTGTGATGGCAACACCGAAACCATTGACGCTCACGGCAAGGCGATAACACCTGGAATTGTTGACGGACACCAACATTTATTCCATGGCGCAGAATTTGCCCAAGGTCTTGACTTAGATCGAATCTCCAATCTTTCCGACTTACGTGCTGCAGTTGCCGCTGAGCGCAAACGAATCGGACCGGGAGCATGGTTAATGGGGTTCGCGCTGGAGTATTCAGCTATCGGTGGCAGGTATCACCACAGTTTGTTAGACGAAGCTGCTGGCGATGGTCCGATGTTTTTGTATACTCTCGATGTTCACACCGGCATGGTTAACGCCGAGGCCATGAGGATCGCCAACTTAACGGGTCCACTACAAGTTGCCGATAACTCAGTTGTCGTTGTTGATGAAAATGAAAAACCAACTGGCGAGCTATTGGAAATGGCTGCGATGCAAATAGTTTTGAAACATGTGCCAGTTGCAACCAAGTCCGATCGCATGGCTTGGTATGCCGAAGCGATTCGTCGCCAGAATGCCTTAGGTATTACTGAAGTCCATTTAATGGATGGCAACCTCGACACCGTTGACATCATGCGCGAACTTGAGGAACAAGCAAACCTTAAGCTTCGGATTTTGCTTCATCATTTTGTTTACCCATACACACCAATCGAAGAAGTCGAAGCCATGATGCAAACCCATAATCAAAAAGGTTTGCGCTGGCAGGCCGATGGCGTGAAGTTCATGCTGGATGGCGTGATTGATACTGGAACTGCCTGGCTAGAACATCCTGACTCACAAGGCGCAGGCACTGAACCAATGTGGCCAGAGCTTTCGTTATATCACCAACGTGCTCGGCAATTTCATGATGCAGGTTTCCGAATTGCGACGCACGCAATCGGCGATCGCGCAGTTCGTGAAGTTCTCGATGTCTATGAAGACTTGCCAGGTGGCTCAAA
>CAIYGJ010000239.1 GCA_903925705.1 uncultured Actinomycetes bacterium
GCAAAACCACTTCAACTAAGAATCTAGCGAAGATTCTTCGTGATTTTGCTGGTGAAGGAGTAAGCACAAGTGAGTCCGGTGCCAACATGCCGGCAGGAATTGCTGCCCTATTAGCCCAAAAGCCCAGGAATCGATTCGCTGTTATTGAGTGCGATGAAATGTATCTTCCTGAGATGTACCGCTTACTCAACCCAAAAGTAGTGGTCTTACTAAATCTCTCGCGGGATCAACTTCATAGAACTGGTGAAGTTCGCAAGGTTTCTAACTTATGGCACCAGGCTTTTACGAAAGATGACGTTACATTTGTGATCGATCGTGATGATCCATTCCTTGAATATTCGGTTGCCAATGCTGGCCATGTGATTCGGATTTCCTTTAGTGGCCGCAGACATCCTGATGCTGCCACTTGTCCCAATTGTGCGGCGATCCTGGATTGGTCGACAGGGGATTACGTTTGCCCTTGCGGACTAGGCTCCCGGCTGCCCGATGTGAGAGCGGACAAGCGGCTCAATGGCCCGCAGCGCAACGCAGTGCTAGTAATTGAGGCTGCCAGATTGATGGGAGCAGAAATTCTGGCCGAAGAAGCTGAAGACCTAATCAAGAATTCGCCCGATCGTGTTTATGAGTTTTCGTCAGACGGAAAGCAAGTATCAACTCATCTGGCAAAGAACCCAGAGAGCTGGCGGCAGGCTCTAGGGGACATTGCGACCGACCAAGTCGTACTGTCGGTGAACGCACGAGGGATTGACGGGCGTGACACCTCATGGCTTTGGGATATTGATTACTCAAAATTACTTGGGAAAAAAGTTGTTTGTACCGGGGAGCGCCGCCTAGATATCGCATATCGATTGAGCGTGCAAGGAATCGATGTTTCGGTGGCTTCAAGCTTTGCCGAAGCGGCAGCGACTTTCGCAGACCAGCCAATTCAAGCAATAGTTAGCTACACCGCATTCCAAGATTTACTTGCTGCTGAGTTGGGCATAAGTAAAGGTAATTCAAAATGAGCCTAGTTATCGTTCGCCTATATCATGATCTGCTCGGCACTTACGGTGATCAAGGTAATGCTGAGATCCTTGTCCATAGAGCAAAGGCTCGGAACCTGGAAGTTGACCTGGTTGAAGTAACACCGGGTATGGCCGTGCCAAGGTCTGGTGACATTTACCTATTGGGCGGCGGCGAAGATGGGCCGCAATCAGCTGCCTTGGAGATGCTAAAGAGCGATGGCGGACTAAATTATGCTGCAGCCGGTGGCGCCACAGTCCTTGCTATCTGTGCTGGCTTCCAGATCATAGGGGCGAGTCTGCCTGATTCCCAAGGTCAAATTACCTCAGGTTTAGGCCTGGTGGATGCTCACACTATCTACGACTCATCACCACGAAGTGTTGGGGAGTTGGTAATCCAACCAAATCGTGGCGAATTGCCAGTGCTTACCGGATTTGAAAATCACCAAGGCTTAACTCGACTTGGAAGCGACATGCCTCCACTTGGCCTAGTTCGTAGCGGAGTCGGTAATGGTTTCGATAAGCATGAAGGGGTTTGGCACGGCAACGTATTTGGAAGCTACATGCATGGACCAGTTTTGGCCAGAAACCCCGAATTAGCGGATGCCGTTTTGCAGTGTGCTGCTGGCCCTCTGGCCAAGTATGTAGATCCATTTGCAGAAGCCTTTGCAACGGAGCGCAGGGATACTTTGGCTTAAGGTTAAATTGAAAACCCGTGTTTGAAATTAAGAAAACCCCACCTCGATACTGAGGTGGGGTTTTCTTATGGACTTAGTGTTGGCTGATTTCCTTTAGATGAGATTCAGCTTCGTGCAATTCATGCGCTACATGTTCAGCAGCTGCGCGCATTTCTTCATCAGTGGGAGTTGGAATTACGTCAGAGTAGAACCACTGGGAAAGCTTTGCTCGAGCAACTGACTTTGCAGCCTTTGGATTACGAACTCCATTGGCATCAACCTTGGATGGTAATTCAAGCGGAGTGACATCAGCCTTTGCTAGTAGCTTGGCCTTTTCAGCCTCACCAATTGGCTCATGTATTTCGAGGAACTCTCCACTTGGAAGGCGAAGGATTCGACCAGTCTCATAGCCATGAAGCAATTTGTCGTTGTCACGGCGCTGTAGGCCCAAGCAAATTCGCTTAGTCAGCACAAAAGCTAGTGGCGGGATGATGAACAGCAAGAAGCGGAAGCCCCAGGTGATCTGATTGATGGACAGGTTGAAAGCCGAAGCAATGATGTCATTTCCACCCGAGATAACCAAGATCATGTAGAAAGTTAGCGACATGACACCAAGACCGGTACGAGTAGGTGCGTTACGTGGGCGATCCAACAAGTGGTGCTCGCGCTTATCGCCAGTTGCCCAAGCTTCGATCCATGGATACAAACCAAGAGCAGTAAACATGATTCCTGGGATAACAAGCGCCGGAACTAAAATGTTCCAACTCAAGGTGTATCCAAAGATGTTTGACTCCAAGTTAGGCATCAATCGAACTGCGCCATCAAGCCAGCCGATGTACCAGTCTGGTTGTGATCCCGCGGTCACCTGGGAAGGTGTGTACGGGCCATAAAGCCATACTGGGTTAATTGTTACCAGGGCAGCAATTAAAACTGTGATGCCGAAGACTACGAAAAAGAACCCGCCAGCTTTAGCCATATAAATCGGGAACAGTCTGAAGCCAACCACATTGCTCTCGGTGCGACCTGGTCCAGGGAACTGAGTGTGCTTTTGGTAGAAGACCATGATTAAGTGCACTGTGATCAATGCCAACAAGATGCCAGGAATTAGCAAAATGTGAATTGAGTACAAACGCGGCATGATGTCGGTACCTGGGAATTCGCCACCAAACAGGAACATCGCTACATAAGTTCCCACCAGTGGGATCGCCTGCATGATGCCTTCTGCGATCCGAAGGCCAGTACCGGATAGCAAGTCATCAGGAAGTGAGTAACCCGAGAAGCCTTCAAGGAGAGCAAGAACTAAAAGTAAAGTTCCGATAACCCAGTTAATTTCACGAGGCTTGCGGAACGCACCTGTGAAGAAAACGCGAAGTAAGTGCACGGAGACTGCTGCGGTAAAGAACAGTGCAGCCCAGTGATGAATTTGACGCATCAAAAGTCCGCCACGAACATCAAATGAGATGGCCAGAGTTGAAGAGAATGCCTCAGACATCTTTACGCCCTTGAGTGGAACGTATGAACCGTTGTAGATAACTTCAGTCATTGAAGGGTTAAAGAACAAGGTCAAGTAAGTGCCGGTCAGCAACAAAATAATGAAGCTGTAAAGAGCGACCTCGCCAAGCATGAACGACCAGTGGTCTGGGAAGACCTTGTCAACCAAACGCTTCGTGAAGTTGGCAGAAGATAGACGGTCGTCGATGTAATAGCCAACAGCCCCACCTTTTGTGTTCGGTGCTGCATGAGCAGGCGCCTGTATTGACTCTTCAGTTGTACTCATCCGCGCTCCCAGAAACTAGGTCCTACTGGTTCATTAAATCCACTTTGGGCAACTAGGTAGCCCTCAGCATCAACTGTGATCGCAAGTTGTGGCATGCGACGTGCAGCTGGTCCGAAAACCACATTGCCCGAGTCTGATAAGTCAAACGTAGACTGATGGCACGGACACAGCAAGTGGTGAGTGCGCTGTTGATAGAGTGATGTTGGACACCCTAAGTGTGTGCAAATCTTTGAAAATGCCAAGATTCCTTGGTAGTCCCATGCATCACCTTGCTGCGAAACGATTTCTGCCGGATCCATGCGGACAATAATGATTGAAGCCTTACCGCGCTGGTTTAAAGTCTCTTCTTCGTGCTCAACTTCTAACAAATTCTCAGGTACGGCATTAATCAAGCCACCAAGAGGTATGTCTGAGGCTTTGATCTTTTTGTAGGTGGCATCTGTTACTAAGTGGATACCTTTGTCCCAAATTGTTTCGCGCAATCGCGTACCAGGCAATGGGCCTAGATCACGAAGCAAAACAATAAGCGGGACCGGGAATAACGCAAGGGCACCAAGCAGTGAGCGGCGGATAATCTTGCGTTCTTTGAAACCAGATTCGGCGGCACCACGCTGCAGGCTAGATTGCACAGCTGCGCGTTCTTCATTTGACGATGTCAATGCATGACGCTCTTGGATGACTTCTTCATCTGGCATCAATTTCTTGGCCCAGTGAATTGCGCCTAAGCCAATAAGCAAAATGGCCATTCCGAAGGCAAGGCCGATAGCTAAGTGGTTTGCATTAACAGTTCCCAGAATTGGGATGGTAATTAGCAAATCTGCTGGAACTTTGATGTAAGCAACAACAAAAAGAATGATCATTAATGACGAAAGCCCAAACATCGTTGCAACTTGGCGTTCGGCGCGAATGGCAGCCTTTGGATCGATGTCAGCCTTACGAGGAACGTGCGGCTCCATTGGGAAAACCGTAATTCCGCTGATTAAATCTTTTCCGTCTTTAGCGCCGTACGGATCCCCGGTTGGATGGTCTAATTCATTCATTATTTTGCTTTCGCTCCGATCCACACTGCCGCAATGATAAGAACGCCAAGTCCAGCCAAGAAGATAAACAAACCTTCGGTTACTGGGCCGAGTCGCCCAAGGCTAAACCCGCCAGGACTTTCATTCTTTTGAAGTTCAGTTACGTAAGCAATGATGTTCTGCTTGTCTTCCACGCTCAATGTGGTGTCAGCAAAGACTGGCATGGATTGTGGGCCCGAGACCATTGCCTCGTAAATATGCTTTGCATTTGAGCCCATTAGGGAAGGGGCTTTGCGACCTTCGGAAAGTGCGCCACCAACACCAGCTGCACCATGGCATTGCGCACAGTTGGTCCGGAATAGTTCACCACCTAGGGCTATTTCCGCATTAGTTGTGTCAAGCATTTCTGCAGTAGGAATGCTTGGTCCTGCTCCCAAAGTGGCAATGTAAGCAGCCAGCGCGGCTGTTTCCTCTTCGTTGTAGGTCGGCATTTTTGGCATGGCCTGGACACCAGGTGCAGCTAGCGGCATGCGACCAGTTCCAACTTGGAAGTCAACAGCAGCAGCACCAACGCCAAGTAGTGATGGCCCATCGGATGCACCTTGCGCTGCAAGCCCGTGACACGAAGAGCAGCCCTCGAGAAACAGCTGCTTTCCTTGCTCTACCTGCGTCTCGGTCTGGGCAACGACTTTAGGCGCCGTTTGCGAACTCACTGCAGCGTAAGCAGCACCAGTGGTGCCTAGCGCGACGGCAAGTACTGCAAAAAGAGCGGCAGGGTGTCTTTTATTCAGAGCCACAGCATTCCTTATCTACTTCACTAAATGAAAATTTTAAAATAACGATTATTGGATTAAGTAAATTGTTGCAAACAGGGCGATCCAAACCACGTCGACAAAATGCCAGTA
>CAIYGJ010000240.1 GCA_903925705.1 uncultured Actinomycetes bacterium
CAGCATTGCAAATGAATACCCGATTAAAGTAACTATTCGCTTGGCCTTCTGGTGATAGATATCAATCTTAGTAACAACTCGTTCTGGCGGTGTGGTTACAAATAATTTTGCTGAGGATTCAACAATTACATTGGAAGTTACGAGCACTGTTTTCTCACCAGCGGGGCTCGAAAGAGTTACTAATACATTTGAATCGCTCGGAGCATCGCCGCGATTTATCCAAACATCCTGAGCACCGCTCATCACTGAATCAATTCTCAAATGAGAAGCACCACCCGAGATCTCTTTTTTAGAGTTCCCAGGTGGCGACTTCTTCATATCAATTTTCGCTTCAAATTCGGTTCATACTGACACGGATGAATTCCGAATCAGAGTTGAATTAGTCGTGCGATTCCAGGGTAATTTTATAAATATTTGCAGCCGGAATTGCCGTACCCGTATTGCGAATAGAGAATCCCTTATTTGCACCTGACCCAGCTACTGAGAATGCAGTAGTTGGGCATAATGTTGAGTTTTGAGTGACCACGATTCCTGAAGAGAATGAGTTGACGGATACGTCACATGACCACTGAGCTACATTACTGTTATTGAGCGCCTTGATGAAGATTTTCTTACCAATACATTGTCCAAGGCCGACGGTTGCACTCGTTGTAACAGTGGTTGTATCTAGCACTGTAATGGTTTCAAGGTTAAATGCAGATCCGCTAAATGAATTTGTCGGAATAACTATGATGTCTGAATCGCAAGCTACCGCTGAGCTAACACCCTGGCCGTATTGAATATCAGAACCACCATTGAGTGAAATTGAGGCCGCGAAAGTTGAGCCCATTAATCCAAGAGCAGCAATCGTTGCTAAAACTATAAATTTGTTGCCGCGTTTGCGCTTTGAAGGTCCGTTCGAACCCTCGAAAGATAAGATTTCCATTTCTATTCCTTTTCGTGTCAGATTTTAATTATTGGGGGGTTCCCCCACTTTAGAACGCGAGTCTACTTGGCCAAACCATTTGGTCAAGCGCGCAGGCGAGCCCGTACTACCGTGGCTTCGGATTGTCTACCGACTCCACAGTTACTCGACCAACGCTTTGGCCGTCAATATTTACCGTTGATTGTGTTGGGTCTAGGTAAAAAGTGACATCCGCAGAGTTTGCGTTGAGCATGCTGCCGTCATAGATCGACGTCCCTGCTGTCGATAAAGAAACTGCAGCGTTCATTACTCCAGAGATGACATTTCCATCTCCGGTTAAATAACCCAAGCCAAGTACCGCAGGATCACTAGTACTTACTTGAACATCTGAAGACGGAACTGCAATTTGCAGAACTGTTGCTCCAGCTGTTCCACCGAGTTGTATTTCTTTTCCAGCTGAATCAATTAGGCGTACTCGAAGTTTTGTATTTTGGCATGCGACCAAATCCACATTCGATACCGTTACTGATCTCACTCGGAAAAATCCATTTGTTGCATCCGTCTGGGTCGGGGCAGATTTCCACTCTTGTCCAACGGCGACATATACCTGCCCATCACAAGCAACTGCTTGTTGTGATCCTTGGCCAAAAGTTAAATTTCCTGATCCAACCGTGACACTGGCGGCAAAAGTTGATAATAAGAATGGAACAGATGAAACGATTGCCACAACTGCAAAAATTTTTGAACGTGACTTACCGAAGCCACCGAAGCGAGACTTCACGCTTCCACTCAACGGCGAGTTCAATGACATCTATTTTGCTCCTAGAACTTTCCGCCCACCGGGCAGTCAGCGCGATATTACGGCAAACTAGACTCAAAGTTCAAAACCAAAGTTGATGTTTATCTGATTTTGACGGTTGTTTTCACAGTATTGAGGTCAATTCCAAGCGCAGCCACCGCAACTGAGCGTGTGATCTTCGCACCACCACAGAGTTTCGGATCTATCGAGGGCTCACTGAGGGCAGCGACTTGGTAAGTCAAAGTTGAACCGGCAATTCGGCCACTACTGAGCGCCGTAATTCCGCGGCTTGCGGTTAACGATGCAAGTACTTCTGATGCAGAACCTGAAAGCGTTACAGAATGTGTTCCCTGACCATCAACTAATGTGTTTGAAACTAATCCTATTGAAATATTCGCTTTCGCCGAAGTAATACAAACCAAGATATTTTCTGCCCCGCCGAGTGCAAATGCTTGCGTACTAATTGAGTTTGCTCGCGGATCCACTTTTAAAGAATTCGGTGTGCGAAAAAAAAGTGAATCAGATTCGATAACCTTTGGCTTTGCGGTAGTTGTGTCACTTTCCAAATATGTAATGTCAGCATCAGGTTGAGCAGATGCTTTTTCAGAAGCTGATGCTGGAGGTGATTCAATAGGTGCCGCTGAATGATTTGGTGTTGCAGCTGGTGATGCGGTCTCAATTGAAGGGTTAGGACTCAATTGATCTGCAAGAGATGGAAGCATCTGGGTAATCGCAAAACTGACTGCCGCAAGAAGCAAAGTGCGCTTTAAGAGCTTTGCCAGCGTTGGAGACATGCCTGCATCATATTCCTTATCGAAGAGAATTCTACATTCGGCCAATCTTGAGGTAGTTTTTGCGCATGGCGAATAAGCGCAACGAAGGTTCACGCCGCAAGGCTGGACCAGTTAATCAAGATCTTTTGACAGAGTTGAACTCCTGGGCGGCGTCAAGCCGAGTAACTCACGATCCTTATGTAAAAGCACTTGTTGAATCTCTTGAAACATTTAAAGATATTGAAGCAATTTCAGAGATCAATCCTCTTGAATACTTGCCACATCCTGAATTCACTGCTGGAGATCGCCGCCTTAAACTAAATAACATATTGACGATTATTAGAAACGTACTCGTCTTCGCACCCGTTGCGCTGACTTGGCTTGCCGTATCAAAGGCGACTACAGCATTTGCTGAATTTACTAAAGCAAATTCAGATGCAGTAGTTAACTTTCTAGAGTTTTGGCAAAATGGTTATGGAATTCTTGCATCCGAATGGACTATTGGAAACGTCGGTTTACTTGACTTTTATCTGATTGCAACCGTTATTGCCCTTACCTTGATTACTGCGCTTATGACTGAGCGCCACCAACGAGAACAACGCTCTCACGTTGCAAAACTCGATGAAAAACGAATAGAACTCGGAATTAAACTGCAGGCCTACCTATTTACTCAACGAAAGGTTTCTGCTGAAACAGTTGACGCAAATGTTTCGGCTGCGGTAAGAAATCTTTTGGTAACGTCAAAGTCAATGGCGCAGGCAAGTAAAGATCTACGCAAAGACATCAATTCGATTCCAACGAATAAGC
>CAIYGJ010000241.1 GCA_903925705.1 uncultured Actinomycetes bacterium
ACCATGATGGGTGTTAAGCCTGCACAAGCAATCACTGAGATTGCTGCCATGGGTGTTCGCTTGATCGGTGCAAATTGTGGCCGTGGTACTGACGAGATGCGAATTATTGCTAGCGAACTTGCAGATGCCAAGCCAGAAGGTGTGCACGTGTTCATTCAGTCCAATGCAGGATTGCCACAACTCGTTGGTGCTGACTTTGTTTACACCGGCACGCCTGCTGAAATGGGTGAGTTCGCACTTGAGATGAAGGCACTTGGAATTAATGCAATCGGTTCTTGCTGTGGTTCAACACATGAGCACACTGCAGCAATTGCTGGAGCTCTCAAGTCCTAAATGACTGAAGCACCTGATCGTGGCGACTTAGGTCCGGGAGAGTTCTATCCGGTAGTCGGAGTTGGACCACATCCATTACCTTGGCCAACTGATGCTCATTTTGATCCAGAGCATCTAGAACTTGGTGATCGACGAAACGTAGTAGACAAATATCGTTATTGGTCAGTGGAAGCAATTGTTGCTGATCTTGATAAGTCACGTGCAAAACTTCACATTGCAATTGAAAACTGGCAGCATGATTTGAACATTGGATCAGTTGTAAGAACTGCTAACGCGTTCAATGTCTCTGCGGTTCACATTGTCGGTAAAAAAGGATGGAACCGACGCGGCGCAATGGTCACTGATCGTTACTTACATCTGATGCATCATCCAACAGTTGCCGAGTTTGTGGAATGGTCCAAGGTAAATAGTGTTCCAATTATCGGAATCGATAATGTGCCCGGTTGCGGAAACATCGAGAATGCGACCTTGCCTGAATCTTGCGTTCTCTACTTTGGTCAAGAAGGACCTGGACTTTCACCCGAAGGCATTGCAGCCTGTTCCCAGATTCTCGGCATTACGCAAAGTGGATCAACTAGATCAATGAATGCATCTGCGGCCGGGGCCATTGCGATGTACGCATGGGCGATGCAGAATGTGCACGGTAGAGATTAACTCACAGTTGTTTTTGCATAGTTCGACTTGATTGAATACAAACCAGAGTACGAATAAGTTACAACTCGAAAATTGTATTTTCGCTTTGCGTTCAATTTTATTGAAAATGATGCCTTACCCGATGCGTCGGTAATTCTTGATTGCTTTGTGACCCATTTACTGCCTACCAAAACCTGAAGGGCCAACTTTTGTCCTGATACCGTTGTGGCATTGATGGAATTCATTGCGGCCGACAATGTCAATGGCTTGCCTCGCTTTGATTTAGCAGAGATCTTTTTTAACTTAATTGTGGCGCTGGTAAATCCTTGGGCAGTCAAAGCGCTCTGGACGGTTTTACATGAGGTTGTGGTAAATCCAGCAGTTTTAGCCTTAACTAAAGCCGAGCATGCGCTGTTCATTGCTCTTCCAAAATCAAAATAGTTTGCGGTTGCCGTCAGATTGCTTGTGGTCGCAAAAACCAATTGCGACAATCTGACTGTTCCAAGGCATTCACCAGCAACATCGCATAAGTCATTCTTGGTAACGGAATTTGCATTAGATCCAAGAGCCTTGATTGTTACTTTTCCAATTTTGCCGCCATTTGCAAGCACGTATGCCAACCGATTTACTGGGCCACTGTTATCGTGACTGTCCCCAGGCACCCACTTGCTATCAATCTTTGATACAGGTGGGTTTTGGAGATTTCTATATCCCCCAACTTGAGCATCTTCGCCCATGGTCCATGCAGGATCGGCAGCTTCACCTGGCAGAACACTCAATTGATCCATCGCTTCGCCAAAAATGTCTGAGACCGCTTCACTCAGAGCAGCAGTTTCTGAAGTGTCTGTCATAGCCGAACTAAATGCCAACGAAAAAGTTACGCCGTGTGCTAGTTCATGAGCTATTACATCATCGGCATGGTCAAAATTTTTGCCAAGAAAAATTCCGCTGCAAGCTCCGGAGCCACATTCACCTGAAGACCACGGAACCCAAAATGCATTTCCATATGGACATGCGCCTTTGGTTCCATCCGTTGCGCAGATATCGATAAATGCGCTGATACGAGGGGTTGGGTCACCGTTTACAACAGGAGCGATGTTTCCTAAATATTTCTCTTCATTGATATCTTGCCCTAGCACTGAGCTGAAATAGTCCCAAGTCCGGATGATATTTAGTTTTCCAACCTCAGCATTTGGTGCATTGAGACCAAAAGTATTTACCCCACAGAGCGGCATTCCTTGTGCACTCGGAGTTATGTTTACATATCGATTCCCGTTGCCGTCAATCGTTACGCCCGTTGGTGGAACATAACCAGGAGTTGCGCTATCAATTTGCAGATCGCATACGAAGGGATCGGCTGTGATCTTACGAACAAACGGGAGTGTTGATAAAACTTGCTGTCCATCTTGCGAAAGATACGTCATTGAAATTGAAGTTGCGTTGTTCAAAATGGAAGTTGACGCTCGCCAAGCTAAGTACTTACCAACTGGAACGTCATCAACCAATGCGCCATCAACAATTACAAGTTTAATCTCGGGCACGATTACCTGATCGGACGAGATGCCATTACTTTGTGCAATGTTTGATTTGAGAAGTTCGGTGGCTTGTGTCTGAGTAATTACTGCCTGCGAAGCTCCTGAATAATCTGAGACTGATTTTGTGTAAGACAGCAGTGAGCCACTTTTGTCCACTGTGATTGCTAACAGTGAATTTGCAACTTCTACACCATTAATAGACTGCTTAAATCTCACAATAGAAATACCCGCTACGCCATCAATTACCAAACTTGGTTGAAATTGAGTTGGATCAATTTCCCATTCGACCGCATTTTGAAGTAGCTGGGCTCGAGCAGCCTTAACAACGACGCGCTCAACTCGTCCCAGTGACTCTGGGCTCGTGACTAGCTCTGGATTAAACAGTGAGTCAGAATTTGAAGCCGAATTTGATCTCGAGATGGCATTCGCAGGCGGCGTTGCAAAGAGTC
This sequence comes from uncultured Actinomycetes bacterium, assembly GCA_903925705.1. Lineage (GTDB taxonomy): Bacteria > Actinomycetota > Actinomycetes > S36-B12 > UBA5976 > UBA5976. Next base: position 2,951 of record CAIYGJ010000241.1, read on the forward strand.
CTGTAGAAAGCGCAAAAGCGAGCAGTAATAGCCCAAATCTTTTTGCCCTGGGGAAGAATCTCACATCTCTAATCTACGTCAGTCATTGCGAAGAGTTGACTCTCCAAAATCCAAGAACCGCCCAAAAATCAATGGTGCGATAGTCTGCAATTACCCACAATTAAGACCCACACCTTGGGCGTTTACGAAGGCGATTAAATATGAGCGATTCGATGACTTTGCGACTAGTAGTAGGTCTGGCCATAACTGTTGTCCTTTCAGCCCTTGCAATTAAGCGCGTTTGGTTCTTGTATCAGTTAGTGCGTAGCGGCGAGCCGGCTGTAAACCGCACAGCTCAAAAACGGGTCCGCGCTAAGGCTGAAGTTGTTGAAGTTTTCGGGCAAAAGAAACTGCTAGCTTGGACAATTCCAGGCATTGCGCACGTATTAGCTTTCTGGGGCTTCATAGTTTTGTCGCTAACTATCGTCGAAGCCTTTGGCGCGTTATTCAGTTCCGAATTTGCGATTCCAGTTATCGGACGTTCGCCAATTTTGGGTTTTGCAGAAGATCTTTTTTCACTCTTCGTATTAATCGGTATTGCAATGTTTGCTGTGATTCGTCTGTTTAGAAACCCAGTAAAGATGGGTCGTGAATCCCGCTTTTACGGTTCACACACCGGCGCAGCCTGGTTTGTGCTCTTCATGATCTTCAATGTGGTTTGGACTCTACTTTTATATCGCGGCGCGCAGTACAACGTCAGCGCCGAATTAGGAACAAATAACTTTCCATTCATGGCTGGCGGCGCTTTCGCCTCCGAAGCTGTTGCCGGATTAATCCAACCACTCGGTCTGCATGCAAACGAGTGGCTAGAAATGATTGGTCTTTGGCTAAACATCGGAGTGATTCTTGGCTTCTTGGTATTGGCTCTCCATAGCAAGCACTTGCACATTGGCGCAGCTCCGCTAAACGTTTTGTTTAGTCGTCGTCCAAATGCACTTGGTCCACTGCTTCCGATTTATGCCGGAACCGAAGTTTTAGATTTTGAAGATCCAGCCGATGATGCAATTTTTGGTCGCGGCAAAATCGAAGACTTTACTTGGAAAGGCAACTTGGATCTTTTAAGTTGTACTGAATGTGGTCGTTGCCAAGATCAATGTCCTGCCTGGAACACTGGTAAGCCACTGAGTCCAAAACTTATGATCATGGATCTTCGCGATCACTTGTTTGCCAAGGCGCCATACATTCTGGCTGGAAGCGACGATTCAAAACTTGAAGGAATGAGCGCAGCAGTACAAGCCGAAGTAGCACGCCCAATGGTCGGATCGCGTTCTGATGATCCAAACGCATTGACTGATGGCTACGACGCAACTGGCCATCGTTCCAGCGAAGGTGCTGTCATTGATTACGACGCA
>CAIYGJ010000242.1 GCA_903925705.1 uncultured Actinomycetes bacterium
AGGCTCAACACCTGTGTTCCAGCACTTGTGGAAGACAGTTGGAAACAACATTTCTAACTACCGTTCCTACCCACGACTAGTTGGCGAAACTGGTGGCAAGGATTTTATTTTTGCTCACCCATCGGCTGAACATCGCACACTTATCACCGCAATGATTCGTGGCTCATTTGAATTCCAGGGACAAAAGTGTTCCGCGGCATCTCGCGCATATGTGCCACGAAGTATTTGGAATGCAATCAAGGATGACTTCTTGGCTGAAGTTGAAGGCATCAAGCAGGGTCATGCATCTGACTTCAGTAACTTCATGACTGCAGTAATCGATGAAAAGGCATTCAAGCGAGTAACTGGCGCAATCGATCGCGCTCATGCTGATAAGTCAATCGAAGTTGCTGCCGGTGGAAAGTACGACGGAAGTGAAGGTTGGTTCATTCGACCAACAGTTTTGGTCGGTACAGATCCAACGGCTGAATTCTTTACCGATGAATACTTTGGTCCAGTCCTTGCCGTTTATGTCTATGAAGACAACAACTGGCGCGATACCTTGACTCAAATGGAAGGCATTGCCAAGTATGCACTAACCGGTGCCATCATTGCGCAAGATCGGGATGCGATCAACGAAATGTCACATGCCCTGCGATTTGCCGCTGGAAACTTCTATGTCAACGACAAACCAACCGGCGCTGTTGTTGGCCAGCAGCCATTCGGTGGCGCTCGCGCTTCTGGTACAAACGACAAAGCAGGTGCAGCACTTAACTTGCAGCGCTGGACTATCGATCGCAGTATCAAGGAAACTATGGTTCCGGCGCAGAATTACCAATATCCATTTATGGGTTAGTGATGAAGACCATGGCAAAAGGCAAGCTCAAATCATTTTGGGAAAGTTTTAAGTCTTGGTCTCGCGCGTTCGCAGACATGCTTCGTGGTGCTGAGCCACCGTTCTAATGACTGCAATTCTGATCACTGATGGTAACTGTGGCTTTTGTCAGCGCACAGCAACCAAACTTGCCCGCATAGCTCCAACTGGTTGGATAAATGTTCCCAGTACTGAGTTAACCAATAATCATGACCTGACGCAGGAACAGTTAGAGCATTCAGTTTGGTTAATTGAAAGTCCGAATTCAAATCCCATTCGTTACAGCGGAGCAAAAGCAGTTGGAAAAGTTTTGCGAATCCGAGGTGGCCTATGGGGCGCACTTGGTTGGCTGACTTTTATTCCGCCGATGTCATGGGTAGCCGCGGGAATGTATCGCATAGTTGCGAACAACAGAAAGTTCTTTAGCCGATTTGTTTAGTTAACGTAAGTGGCTTCGGGCTTTAGTTCTATATCAAACTTTGCTTTAACTCCAGCAACAATGTGATCAGCAAGTTCGAAAATATCCGCACTAGTTGCATGGCCACGATTTGTGATCGCCAAAGTGTGTTTGCTGGAAAGTGCTGCGCGGCCGTTTAAAGAAAATCCCTTACTAAAACCAGCCTGCTCGATTAACCAAGCGGCACTTACCTTTAATGATCCGTCAGCCTCTGGCCAATTCGGTGCATTTTCTGGCGCTATTGCAACTCGTGGATTCATAAAGAATGAGCCAACACTCCAAGTGTCATGATCGGCTGAATCCAGCACCATGCCTTTGCCAGCACGAAGTTCTAATACGGCTGCTTGTAAATCTGAAGTACTTACCCGATCACCAATTTCAACTTTCAGGTATGCAGCTAGTTCGTTGTAGGAAATTGGCGCTGACATAGTTCCAAGTGGCAACTGAAATGTAACGCTCAGAATTACCCAGGTGTCAGGCTGCTTCTTAAAAATAGATGTGCGATAACCGAATTCACAATCTGCAGCAAAAAGTGTGTCTACGGATTTTGTTTTACGATTCCAAGCTCTAACTTGCGCGATTGTTTCACTGACACTTTGCCCGTATGCACCAACATTTTGAATTGGGGTTGCGCCAACAGTTCCTGGAATGCCGGCCAGTCCTTCAATCCCGGTCCAACCATTTGCTACCGAACTCGCTACCAAGTCATTCCAGTTATGCCCCGCAGCAACCGTAACCCAAGCGCCAGCGCAGGCAGATTCATCGTTTTCAAATCCAATTGATTCGATTTTTATAACGTGGCTATTGAAATTGTCACTGACAATAATGTTGCTGCCGCCACCGAGAATCAAGGCATTGGGATTTTTGGAAACGGCTTCGATAATTTCTGATTCAGAAGTCGCGACAATAATTGAGTTTGGCGTGCCGCCCACGCGCAAAGTGGTCAGTTCCGCGAGACTGCGCATCATGTTCCTATTGTGCTAGTCGCACAGTAGCTTTGGCTAAACCTAAGACTTTTGTTTCACCAAAAACTGCGCCGAGTTCAACTTGAACCGTGCCATCGTCATTAATTTGAGCAACTTTTCCAGTAAAGCTAACAACTGAGCCCTGCGCAGTATTGGGAACAACAACTGGACGGGTCATTCGCACTGAGTAATCGATTACCGCAGTCGGATCGCCAACCCAATTCGTCACAACTTGAATCGCGCGACCCATGGTCAGCATGCCGTGGGCAATTACATCTGGCAGGCCAACAGACTTAGCAAACTCTTCATCCTGGTGAATTCGATTTTGGTCACCAGAAGCATTTGCGTAGGCAACTAAGTCAGCGCGAGTGAAAGCTAAATCCAACGCAGGTAGTTCCATGCCGACTGAAACGTCTGAAATCTTTAATGTCATGCTTCCGGCCCTCGAACAACTATCTTGGACCATCCGGTAACAACTAGTTCGTCACCAGAAAAAACGTCAGTTTTAAAAGTAGCAATCTCGTTAGTTCCTAGCGGCTTAATTTCTTCCACTGATGCACTGACTGTTAATTCGTCGCCGACGCGAATTGGTCGAAGGTATTCAAACTTTTGATCACTGTGCACCAGGCGTGAGTAATCAAGTTGAAGCGCAGGATCATGGAATGCGGTATCCATGGCATTCATTGTGACCACGATCGGAAAAGTTGGTGGCGCGACAGTGCCGTTTGCATAAGCAGGATTGGTTTCACCAAGTGCCTTAACAAATGCAGAGATGTTTTCTGAAGTCACCAAGTAAGGCTGTGAAGGTGGATAGACATGACCAATCATGTCGTGGTTCATTCCCATGGGATTCCCCTAAACAATTAAC